>NZ_JACJQM010000204.1:0-7129 GCF_014696655.1 Nostoc sp. FACHB-888
TAGCAATTAAATATAATAATCAAAATTCGGAAATCTATACTAATTTGGCTGTGGTTTGCCAACAATTACAGCAATTTGAATGCGTAACTGATAACTATGGAAAGGCAATTGAGCTAGATCCTAATAATTGGCAAGGGCATTACGGACTAGGGACATTTTATGATGAGCAAGAAAAAGATGATTTAGCTGAAAAACAGTATCAGTTATCTATAAAAACTAGTAGCCAAGCCATTCTGCCCATCAATAATTTATCGAGATTGAAGATTATAAAAGGTGACTATAATGCAGCGATCGCTTTAGCGCGACAAGGTTTACAAAAAGCTAAAGAGCCTGAATTACGGGCTGTTTTGTATAAAAATTTAGGTTGGGCGCTCTTTGAGCAAAAGGAATATAGCCAAGCAAAGAAATATCTGGAAAAAGCCAAAGAATTAGATATACACAGAACATCTACCCATTGCTTGTTAGCGCAGGTGCAAGAAGCTCTAGGTGATGTTGATTATGCCTGGATTTCTTGGGAAATTTGTTTGCTAACTGAGTCTAGAGAGCCAGAGGTTTTCGGTTGGCGGTCGCAAGTATTAGAAAGAATCAGGTTAAAAGATCCTATTCGTCAAAGGGAAGAATGACACTTTATTTTATACCTAAACTTCCTGTATGCTATTAATATGCAAGTACTAACATAACAGTTTTAATGTTAATGGCAGATAGGCGAACAGACAAAGTAGGAAAAATAATCTACATTCTCCCAATTTCAATGATTGTATCAATAATCCTTTTTTTGGGTTTGAGCAGTGCATGGGGTCGCCAACTTAAATCAATAGGGAGTCGTGAGTGTAAGGCGAATGGTCGAGTTGTTAATGCAGGAGATCGTTTTTTGGCAGCAGGTAGTCAACTGTGCCCAGGAGATCGTATTAACCCAGTTAATGGACGCACAGTCAGTGCTTTGTGTTATTTAAACGGAAAACTTTTAGATTTCAAGCAGAGTAAGATTTTCGATGCCTCTGACGAATGTTCATTGCCTCAGAAAAAAGCAAAGCTATGCACAGGACTGAACCCTAGCGGTTGCAATAATACTAAGAGTCCGCATGAGGATCAGGATATACCAACATTAATTAGTCCCTATGGCAGTTCCATGTTGAGTAGTCGGCCTAAAATATCTTGGTATGCGGTTTCTAATGCTATTAGCTATACAGTAATTGTGAGTAGCTACGAATTTTATTGGGAGAAAACAGTAGATAAAACTGTTACTACCCTGCCTTACCCCAAGGAACAAAAAGAGTTAAAACTTGGTAATACGTATAATTTTACTGTAATTGCAAATAAGGATAAATCTCTAGCAAGTTCCGAACCGTTAGTAATTATTGTTCTGCCAGAGAAAGAGCAAAATGAAATTAAACAAAGAGTCCAGCATATCAATGAGTTAAACTTACCCCCAGACGAAGCAGCCATTTTCGATCTACATGCTATATATATGTCTAGAAATCTTTTGAATGAAGCGATTGAGGCGTTAGAAGCACGAGTAGCAGCAGGAAGTCAAAATCCTACCCTTTATAGAGTATTAGCAGATCGATATTTAGAAGCATGGTTGCCGAATGAAGCGCTTCGTAATTATAATGTGGCAAATGAATTGGCAAAACGTAGTAGAAACTTAGATGAATTAGCTAAAGTGCAGCAAGGAGTAAATTTAGTAGAATTTTACAACCATCCGCCAACAAGAATAAATCCTGCCCAAAAATAAGGGTGCTGTATCTAGAGTCTGATATTAAATTTAATTGCGCTTGACGCAATGCTTCTGCTTTGGGAACACCATTTTTCAAATTTTTGTAAAATTGTTCCATAAGTAAAGCAGTGGAGTCAGCGTCTACCTTCCATAAAGTTGCCACTGTACTTCTTGCGCCTGCTTGTGCAGCTACTCCAGCAATTCCTAGTGCTGACCTCTTATTGCCTTTGGCAGTCTGACAAGCACTTAAAACTAATAATTCAATTCCATCTTCATTGGAACGAGCGCTGAATTTTAGTAGGCTATAAAACTCTAGTGCGTTAATCGCTTTGTCCCAAGTAAAGAACATTGTCCTTTTAGCCTCAGAGCTAAATTGAGCGTGAGTAGTTAAATGAACAATAGGAAAGTTAAAACTACTCAACTGTTGCCCAAGCGCTTGGCCAGTAAACTTTTCGTTTAGCAAAACTTTTGAAGAAGAAGTTTGTTGCTTTACATATTCTATCTCCTCTTTCACTTTTGGTAGTGCTTTCATATTTTCAAGAACATTTAAAGTCCTAAGACTGGGATTGATTTCAGACAGTCCACCAATTAAAGCTCTTAACTGCTCTTTAAGTAAGAGCTTGGGTTGTCGAACTCTAGAGCCTAAAGTTTGAGCAATACTACAATATTTAAATAAATAATCGTTACCATCATGAAGCAGCCCTATTGGTAAGCTTTGGAAAGATGTATCTAAAGTAAACACTAGCGTTCCTGATGAAGGCAAATATTTTTTTATGGGCGCGATTAGCAAGTCATAGAGTGACCGAGGAAAAGAAAGAATGTCAATTTCAGCGGTAGAGGACAATCGAAGGGATTGTAAGATTTCTAATAAATTATCAACATTAGTTTTAACTAGCCTAGAATCAACAGAATGGCTATGAAGGGAGCCATTAGGCAACTGTAAAATTACTTCTACACTTTCATCCAAATCAATTATGTGAACTACTGTCGGAGCGGTAGGCAAGTTTTTAACTTCGTTCAAAGGTATAATGTCAAGATTTCCGCACTGGAGAAAATTTTCTAGTTGAGCTATATGCAATCGTTCATTTGTCTGGATTACTCGTTCTAAGTCAGGATTAGGAGAAGCTAAGAGTAATCGCATATATTCTCGGTATATAGGCTCCACTTTTTCTTGAAAGGAAAATTGTAAATTTGCGTTGTTTGGTAAGAGGTTTTTACGAACTTGAGTAATATTTTCAATTGCAGCACCATAAGCTTGAAGGGCTGCTTTAGTTCTTTTTTGCTTTTGGTATAATTTTCCTAATTCCTGTTGCCATTGGTAGGCAATATCTGATGCCCGAACTGACTGAGCTTGGCTTAAAGCTTGTTCAAAATAGGTTTGTGATTCCTTTGGATTTAATTTACCTAGAGTACCAAAACTTTCTGATTTTAGCCGATGGTTGTTCGTGCTTTGAGCAGTTCGCAAAGCGCTTTTAGCGTATCCAATGGCTACTGAGCGTAATTGTTGATCTGAGATTTGATTCAGGCTGTTAGCAAAGTTAAGTTTGGCATAAACAGATTGACTAGCAGGTAATTGAGAAAATATTGAGGAGTTTTTTAACACTAAGTCAACTACTGGCTGAATCTGTTCAGTAATACTAGCACGAACAGTAGCTAAATTTGTTTTACCTAATCTCACCTCTATCGTCAGCCATTCCTGAAAATCTAATAGTAAATTCAAGTGCTGTAATTGAGATTGTAATTTTACTTCTTGAGAAGTCGTTGATGAATTATTTATTTGCTGATAAATATCAAGGGACTCTAAGGCTTTTTTCTGAACTAAAAAGCTAGCTTCTTTTTTGAAAGCTGATTCTTCTATTGAACTATAATTATCTCTTGCTTGTTTGTAAAATGAATTTTCAGTATTTCCCAAAGAAAGTAAAATTCTACTATGGTCAGCAGATGAAATATTTTTAGCAGTTGACAATATTTTTGCCAAAACTATTTTTGATTCATCTAACTTGCCAATTAAGCGCAATACATCTGCCAAGTTATGCCATGCAAGCAGATTCAGAGGTGTTGACTTTTGCTGATCAATTGCTTTCGTCAGTAGTTCTGTTGTAGATGCAGTAGATTGCTCTGAGGGGATGGCGCAAATATCGGCATCTGTATCTAACTTCAAAGCTTGTAAAAGTGTAGTACAAGCTCGACGATTTAACCCTAAAGCTTGTAGGGCATAGTTCTGGTTGATTAAACTGCCTGTAACGCCCTCCTGATAGTGAATTTGACGATAAATTTTTGTGGCTTCTTCCCAGTCTTGAAGTGCTTCTACGGCTCGGCCTTCATCAAAAAAATTTTTTCCTCTTTGGGTTAATAATCGTGCCTGATTATGTCTTTTATCTGTAGCATAAGCAGGAGCAATAAATGCTTTTTTATTAAATGTAAATAACCCTGCAATGCTTAAAAAAAAGTATTTAGCCCAATCTCGACGTTTAATCATTAATTTTTACTAGAATTGATTCAAACCTACCTTTTTGACTTCGTCGGCACATGGATTAGCAGACGATGCACTGTTAGCACTGACTGACCCAGAATTTGTTGTCAAAAAAATTCTGCCATCAGATTCTTGTACTACAGCTTGTGCTTCTAATATTTGCGTAGGCTCTTGATCCCTTGATTTTAGTTTTCCCAAATCATTGTCGGACTGATCTAGAAGAGAGTTGTCTTGCCAAATAGGGTTTTGAGATAGCAGGTTGCTAGGACTAGGAAATAAACCGTCGTGTCCACTAACAACGAAAGTACTTGCTATTGTGTCCGATCGCCCTTGACAGACTGATGCAATCTTTGTATCTGTTTGAACTGCTTCTAGTTCTATCTTGGGTTGCACATTGTTTCCTATTAAAAAGTTAACCTCAACTGTGCCGTTGACACCTCGCTCAGAACTGGCTGTAAATTGGCTGTTGGCAGAAAGGAAAAGCCCTTTAGTATCGATTTTGATATTACCTCCCCTTCCTTCAAAAGCATTGGCAGTTATGCTACTGTCTCCTAAAGAGAATAAGTTTTTCGTATTAATAGTTACGTTCCCACCATCACCATTACTACCTTGCTGCCCAGCAGTTGCGGAGATGGTGGCATCTTGTAGTTGTAAAAAATTTGAATTGATGTCAATATCACCACCTTGTCCTACAGCAGTGGTTGCAGTAATAGCGCCGGATCTGGCGACGCTGATGTGATTGGCATTTACTTGAAGTCTGCCAGCGTCGCCAGATCCATCATTTTTGACGCTCAACGATCCGCTATCCATAACATTTAAGCGGCCGGTATTGACAGTTACGCTTCCTGCATCACCAGTGGGGGTTGGTGGTACGCTGGGGAATCTTGCTCTTAAACTTTCATTTAAAATAGCTGCTGACGACTGTATGGAGCTAGGAAACTTTGAATTTGGATTAACGCCTGAAACTTCTATAAAATCAAAAGCATTGATAGTAAGGCTACCGGCATTTCCATAAGATACCGTAGTTGTATTTACAGTTGCTCCATCTCGAATAAATAGTTTTGGGGTATTAATTTCTAAGTTACCAGCGTTACCACTACCAAAAGTATTAGCCTGAATGAGACTAGGCTCCAGAGAAGAAGATTGTCCTGTTAACTCTATAAAATCTTTTGCGCTTACTAAAACATTTCCTCCCTTGCCGTTAGCGAAAGTAAGAGAACCTAAGCTACCTCCATTCCTAATAATGACACTTTCTGATGTTAAATTTAAATTGCCACTGCGTCCCGAATATCTAGTGGAAATTGCAGTAATAGTTCCTCTGTTATCTAAAATTAATTCTCCTATCTTTGCAGTTATATCTCCTCCATTGCCAGAACTATAGCTGAATGTGTTAATACCACCTAAGCCAGAAGGATTGATAATAGATGGAGTAGAACCAACAATTTTTAAATTGTTGGCATTCACCGATACTATTCCTCCTGGCGTATCACTAAAAGTAGTGGTGGCTATTTGCGCTCCTTCAATGATAAAATTTTTTGCATTGACTTCAATATTTTCTCCTGGTGTCTTGCCAAAATTACTAGTAAAGATAGCACTGGTATTAAATTGAGATTCTCCTTTAACTTCTAAAAAATTAGAGGCATTAATAGTGGTTTCTCCATTTTGCTTATAACCATAGGTTTGGCTAGCGATCAAGGAGCCATTTAAAACTTTTATCTCACGTCCTTGGATATTAATACTTTTTCCTACACCTTCATTACTTCCAACGTAAACTAAAGTGCTTTGTGATAAACTTATGTCTCTAAATATTTGTTTGTTTTCATAATTAAAAACCCACTTATTATTATCTGGTTTGATGCCTACGTTTCCTTGAGCGACGCTTCCTACCTCAATGTTTCCATTTATTGTACTAAGTATTCCTCCTTCTATTGATACGTCTCCTCCTAACAAGGCTAAAGTTTTGCCAGGATTTACTTGCAAACCATTAGCAAATCTACTAGCATCAAAAGGAAAATTAAAATCGAAGCCTTGAATAGTGTGACCTGCTCCTTGTACTTTAATTGCCCCAGGATTTATACCAAACTCTAGCCCCCTCGCTATATTTACTTTTAACAAAGGAGAAGATTGAGGGTTTTTAGCACTGAACTCAATATTATTATCAAATTTAATGCTATCTGCTGTACTTGCCAAAAATGAGCCGCCAATGTCTAATCGAGCATTTTTACCGAATATAATCCCATTGGGATTTATTAAAAATAAATTTGCTGTCCCATTAGCTCGAATTAATCCATCAATATTGGAAATAGATTTACCTGTCACTCGACTAAAAATGTTCTGAATATTCGGAGTATTATTAAAGTAAGCAGTGCTACCAGTAGGAATAGAGAAGTCTTTAAAGCTATGAAATAAGGTAGTACCTAATTGAGTTCCATCTTCAATATTACTGATATTTCCCTCTGATTTTATTAGAGTATTATTCGTTAGACTTGCATCTGGAACAATTTGTTGAGCTTCGGATGGGAAAATTGTTGATAAAGAAAAAAGTATTAGCATTATAGCAATACTTTTATATTTTTTCAGCATTGTAACACTATTTTTTTGTCCTAGCTTAATCATTGAATTAACCATGTTACTACTAATGGTAATAAGATTGTAAATCAACTTTGTCTCACAAATAAAAATTGCAGTTTTTAGTTTGAAGCCTATATGATTACTTAGTATATACTGTATATTCAGATATAAATCATTGTAGTAGCTTGATTAATTATGTCTCTTCCTGACGGGCCAAAAGCTTCCTCTTGGATACAAACAGTTCAGTTTTTTCTTCGACCACTAGAAACATTAGATGTTTGGTATCAAATGTATGGGGATACTTTTAGGGTATTGGGAAACGAGCTTCCCGCCACTATTTTCTTTAGTAATCCAGAAGCTATACAAAA
>NZ_JACJQM010000205.1:0-7098 GCF_014696655.1 Nostoc sp. FACHB-888
GTTCAGCCTTCGGTGACAGTAATCTGCTGTCGGGCTGGCTTAGTTATGTACGGGCTGATTACCGTGATTCACTAAGCAACGAATCGCACAATTTCTTCTAAAGTTAAACCCAATGCTGCACGAGAAAGAGATTCAAATTCAGCATGTTCCAGGGAAATAGTAAAAGCTAATTCTTGCTCTGTGGCTGAGTTTTGTAAGTCATGCAAATAAGAGTTGATATGAAGTAGTATTTGGTCAATACTAGGCAAAGGAACTTCACAATAAGGAATCAATCTGACTAGGGATTCGTGTAGTTGTATGTTCTGACCCAACAGCACAATGCGTTTATCTGTGGGTTTTAACCTGTGGTAAAGATTTTTGACTTTGCTTAAAATCTCCCATGATAATTGGGGTGAATTCTTAGCAATAAAGGGGTGAATGTCTCCGAGGATAAATACACCATTCCCACTAAAATTAGCAATGTAGTCAAACACATACAACAGTGGATCAGCCTGGGGCGGTTTTTTATACTCTGCTACTGGCTTAAATATTAAACCACCATCCGACGCAATCAGGCACTGTTCTAGACTGGACACACCGAGATTCCAGAAGAACACTGGACATGAAAGCTTATTGTTAGCTTCAGTAGTCAGCCATTGAATAATCGTCGCTTCATCAGGTGATAGCACATCAACAGCAGCGATAGGGATTTGTGAATCGAGCCTGGAGAGCAGATTTGAGAGTTTCATGGCGGATTTCAAAGTGCGATATCCTCTTAAAAAGTGAATATTGCACTTTTAATACATCGATCAAGTCTTGAGAGAGTTCACCCTCGCCCAAGACTATTTTTTACCTAAATTTGAACGACATAACGGTAGCTTTCGATAAGCCCACATCGTCAGTCGCTAGCTGTTGTAGGTTGCGTTGTTCATCTAACAACTTGGCGTGGATAGAATCCATCTTTTGCTGCAACTGACTGCGCGTATCAGAACCAAGATTCTTCGACTCAATCGCTGGATCGTTAACGATAGAGTCCAAGTGCGCCATCATCGCCTCCAAGCTGCTGCCAGCCTCCGGGTCAGCATTCGCTAGTAGTATCTGAACCTTCATCAGATGGCGTTGCATCTTCTTTTTGAACTGTACGGGCTTCCGTCCTGGCTCCCAATCAGCTAGTTCAGAGAGAAGCTGCGCGGCGAGTTGTTCACCACCTGCCAGAGCCGATTCCCTTAGTCTTTGCTCTAAGTTAGAGTCATACTGTTGTATGAATCGCGTGATTTGCTCCAAGCATTCGGCTTGTTTATGGTCGAGTTGTTCAGACAGGGCAGGGATAATCACTGGACGACCAATAATGACTTGCAAATAATCTTCAAGGTCAGTCAGAGTCGGAAATGCTCTTAAAAAATTAGCTTTTACAGATTCTTGCTTATCGTCGGGTAATTCCCAAGTGTTAAGTGAGAGGAACTGGTCAATCCGTTCCTGGTAATCTACAAGTCCCGCTTCGTAATCAGCTTTTAATTGATTCTTGAGAGTGGGAGCAACATTATCTCTGATATTAATTAACTGATTCCAAACAAGTGGCGCTAAATCAATTGGACAAACCCAATCACCAGTATCAGCAGACATCCACTCTTGAACTGAAGCAATCTCTTGCCTCAGTTGGGCAGCAGCTTCATCAAGCTTTTTAAATACCTTAATACCTCGCAGACCGACTTCAGAATTAGTCACTTTTACCAGGTCTGACTCAATTTCAGACACTTCAGCTTTTAGCACATCTGCCCATTTAGGAGCAGCAGACTTTGTACTTTTCTTTAACTAAATCCTAAACCTAATGCGGGTTTTATTGAGTTGGGAGAAGTTGTAGCGCTCCACTACTGCATCAGTTAGGAAATTCGCAGCAATAGGGTCGTCGATTGCTTGTACCATTATTATTTACCTCAATCATTATTTTTCACTTTCGATTAAGCGAAGCTTTCCTTGTGGCTATTTTTCAATTTGTGAATGTCTGTAGTAGCTCTATAGATTACTTTTGTAGAGCTATTTTGTAACCGAATATGTCTTTTAATGACTGGTGGTTTGTGTGTTGACATCGCTAAAATAGTTGAAGTTGTTGTGAATTATCCTGTACCACAGGCTTGTTATAAGTCATGCCTTCGATTTCATAGCAACGAGCCATGAGTTTGTTTCGATTTAGTGGAAAGCTGGCTTTTTTCCTTTGATTAGGTAGAGGTAAAAACAGATATTGTGGATGTTGTATACTACCTGTATCACCCAGATATCGACAAAGCGCACCGTTGATTTGGTAGACCTTTGATGAACTCAACAGTGTCGCGTCGTACACTTTAATCAAATTTTTTTCCATCTGATTAGCATTGAAGTAGAGTGTGCGATAATCTTTTGTGGAATCGATTTTTCTCTACAGTCAACTTTAATCAGTTTGACTGTAGAGTTTTTCACGTATAATGTAATTTTCCGATTCTTTCAAAGATAGAAATGCTCGAAAATCTGGTTTAATTTTGACTTTGATTCATCTGGTAGTGCCTTAAAATCAAACTCTTCTGAGTCCCAAACTTCATCTAGACTTGTAGACTCATCAATAACATTTGCAATCAAACAAGATTCGTCGCTGTAATCCCAACCGTTAGCCAAAAGCCACGGCAGAACTCCGTCAGATTGCAATAGTTTCTCAATGTCGAACGAGTCAGAAAACTACTGTAAGTTTTCGATACTGGGGTGAAGGATTGTTATAGTCATCTTTGATTATTTGTGAATAGTTGAACAGCAAAAAGAGGGGTAAAGGGAAAGGGATTCATGAATTAAATCATCAAGAGAAAAGCAAGGTTTTTACCTTTACCCCTTTCCCTTATTCATTAGCTGTAGACAAAGCTTGAATCACTTATAACTACAGTCTCTCAAGCCCTGTCTACAACAAGTTAAAACACCATTTCATTCGCAGCTTTTGTAACAGCAATCGCCTGTTTACTGATTTTTCGCCAGTCGCTTTGCTCGTTGTAAGATGCCATGATTAACTCACTATTTACCCAGACACGGCAGAACAGCACACTTTCGTCAGTTGTTCCTGGCTGCGGCTGTAGCGTAATTGGAGAATACAACTGTTCTGGAGCGAGAGTTGCGATCGCTGCTAACAAACCTTTTGCAAAGTGAGTCTCATGTCCTGATTCGAGAATGTATATTCGATCTGCCTGAATTGTAACCAGTAGTTTATAAACTTCTTTACCGCGCCGTTCACACTTCTCGAATTTCAGTTCTCGCAAATATCCCGTTAGGGCAGTCTGTGCAACAGCAATTGCTTCACCATTACTGAGGGTGTACCACAGATAACCATTGTGACGATTGCAGTAGATTTTGCTACTGCCAGCTTCACTGTGAAGTCCCAATTTCGGCTTATTGATTGCTGCAACTAATTGCTTGAGTAGTTCCTCTTGGCGCATCAAAGCAGCAAGTAGTTCAGCATTTTCTTGAGGGTTCATTGTTCAATACCAATACATTTCACTTTTGTCTTGGCGAAGCCGTTGACTACAGATATATGAAGTACAGAGCCAATAAAACAGCGCTCTTGTTACTACAAAAGCGCTTTATAAAACAGTTATTAGACTAATATTATCCGTGTGAATTAAACCTGACCAACAACTCTTCACGGGATAACTGAAGACATAGCGGAGTAAATTCTTCTGGCGTTAACTGCAACAAGCTATCGACCACCCTCGCTAATTCTTCATCCACAGTACCAAATCGGAATCTCAACAAATTTTCTACAACTTGGCGTTGCCCTTCTTGTACTGCTTGCGCTCTTGCTTCTTCATAAGCTTGAGTTAAGTTCATGATCAACTCCTGGTCATCTCTGGTTAATTCTGTCTGTGCCATTACACTGATACGCCATCGGTAAATTATTTCCAGTACATTCCGGCGCAAAAGGTTTTCTCTTGGCAGTGCAACCAATTCATTTACTGCTTGAATTTGTACTTTTCCCCTCCCTAAGAGCCTAAACCACAGCGTGTCTGGAGTGAGCGGTAGCTTGTTAATCGCTACTATTGCTGCTCTTACTCCTTCAGGCAGAAAGTACACCCCGCTCATCCAATTGTCTAAGTCTAGTTTAGCTTCAAAAGCCTTGAGCAGAGCTTTGGAAGCACTTGGAGAAATAATCCACAGTTGTGCTAGCTCGTTCTCCGCTATTGTTGTGTCTTCCCTGTTGGCAAAACGTTGCGCGTCTGCAATCACAGTGAACAATTTTTGTAGACAACTACGTACTTCTGTTCTATTCGGTTGATTGCGAAACGGTTCTAGCAAAGTAGTATTTAATACCGCTATTCTACCCAATAATCCTAAAGTTTCTGCATCAACCGCAGATGTCGGTGTTGGCGAAAATAACACATCAACAAATCTTGTTTCATCAGTGACTTCCCTGTTAGTTTTTACTTCCCCAAAGGGAGAAAGTAACTCTTCTAAAAACTGCTTGGCAAATTTATCGTGAGGTTGTTGGGTCATTCTGTAAGGGCGAACTGTACTGTATTTCAAAGTGCAACTCTGTCGTCCATACTAAACCGCCATCGCTTCCATAACTTGTGATTGCCTAGTCATGACGAACAATCGTGATGATTGATGCAGCAACATTAGTGCCGCTAGTTTTAAAACTTCCTGCCTCAATCGGCACAATCAGAGCATCAACAAACTTCAGCCAATTCCTAAAACGTTTTTCAGTAGAATTATTTGAGTGCTGCCAGTGTGTTGATGAAATGGTGACAATACATCCGCCAGGGTTTAACAAAGTATACATTTCTTGAATATGGACAATATCTTGATTATTGCTAAATGGAGGATTCGCAATAATTCTGTCGTAGCTTGTGCCATCATTCTCCATAAAGTCCGCACCTTTGAAACTAGCTGTCAGTATTTTTTTCAGAAATGATTGATTTAAGTCCATTAGTTCATAACAATCAATCACCTTGCCCGGAAGAACTTTGTTAATTGCCGTAAGGAGCGCTCCTCTACCAGCACTCGGCTCTAAGATGCTATGACATTCATTGATGTGTGCAAGGCTAACAAGTTTGTCTGCTAGGGCTTGGGGAGTTTCAAAAAATTGATATTCCTTTTGCAAATTACGCTTCTCGCTACTTGCTATTTGCTTCAATAATTCTGTTGGGTCTTGCTCAAAAACAAAGCCTGAAACCTTCCCACCTTTCCACTTCCCACCTATCTGATTTATTTGTTTTGCCACATCTAAATAAGTCTTGCGCTCTGACTGAATGCCCGGAAGCTTAACGATGTTACCTTGAACAGTACATTGCTTCAATATTTGTTCTACTGTCATGATTTTTTCAATCTGGCTTTCATTAAAAGTGATTGCGTAGCTAAAAATATTCAGGGTGACCAAAAAGTAATTTTAGTCACGCTACTGCGCCTCTTACGCCGCTATCAACTCCCGACAAACTTGCGGCAGTTCAATCGGAGCAGTTGCCCTGGATAGCACCTCTACAGCCTCTTTCACACTCCAATACCGTACTCCATCCCCACACCGCCAATAGTAAGTCTTGGGATCGTTTTCCCAGACTTCATCAGCGTTTCGGACTTTGAAGAGGATTCCCAAAAACTCACCATCTAGATAGACGTTGTGATGACCACCACAGTCTGGACAGATGGCAGCAGGCATATTCCACTTCGGTAGGGTGAAGTCCCATTCAGCAGTTGGGGAAAATAATCGAAGCTTTTGTGAGGTGTAGCAGCCGGCATAACCGATTACTTTGTCAGGATGGGTTTGGATACTTAACGATAACCAGTCACATTCACCCAACAAACTAATTTTGTCAGCAGCTTCTTTCAACTCATTATCTAGTTGCTGATTGGGCTTTACCGGAGCAGAAAGACTTGTTTTAATTTCTGCTACTGCGCGTTGGTTGAGTCGATGGGGGATATTATTCCCCGCACCTCTCAGTTAAATCTGGGCGTGCGACTTTCACCGCACCCAGCTTCCGATGTTCTTAGCTTGCGCTTTTGCTCATGTGTTCGTAATCGTGGCAACTCTCATGAATTGCTTCAAGATTATTTTTCTTCCAGTTGGCGTGGTTTCCGTCGATGTGATGCAGGTGAACCCGTTCCTCATCGATGAACTTTAAGCCGCAGGAAGCACATCTATGGTTTTGCTTCTTAAGAGCAATAGAGGTTTCGCCATCGTAGAGCTTACTTTTACGTTCGCTCCAGTAGGCTGTATCTCCGTCATAAGGGGATTTTGTTCCCTGAACCATGACGTGTTTATTTTCGGAGTAAGGAACCGTTGGGAATGCTTTCTTTATGAGCTTTTCGCTCGAATAGCGATTCTGCTTTGCTTCCTTGTTAAATACCGTGTAGGCTCTGTGGTGTATGAACCAAAGCGAATGCTTTGAGCCGTCCATCTTACAGAACTTGTGGTAATTTCTCCAGCCTCTAACTATCGGAGCTAATTTCTCAGCCTTCACGATAGAACCATAATTCGAGTTGTTGACGACGTGTTTTACTTTCTTACGGAACGCTTTAAAGTTATCCACTGAGGGAGTGCTTTTAAACTTTCCGTTTTTCTGGACTTGAAAGTGCCAGCCGAGGAAATCAAACCCATCTGTCGCGGCGGTAATTTTGGTCTTCTTTTGGCTTACATTCATTCCGCGTTTACGGAGGAACTCGCTGATTCTTTCAAGTATCTCTATCGCATCATCTTCGGGTCGGAGTATAATAACCATGTCGTCCGCGTAACGGATTGATGGCTCTTTGATATCGCAAGCTGGGGTTTTATTAGTGATTCTTCTCCCCTGTTTTCCGTTGTATCTGTGGATACTTTCAATTCCGTTAAGTGCGATGTTCGCTAATAGTGGGCTGACCACTCCCCCTTGAGGTGTTCCCTGTTCGGGGAATTCTGGGTTAACTCCAGCCTTGAGGCATCGGAATATTCCGAGTTTTAAGCCTTTGGGGGCGATGAGTTCGCCCATTATCACTGAATGGTTAATCCTGTCGAAACACTTTTCGATGTCGAGTTCTATAGAACCCATTTGACATCTAAGAAGGTACTGCAAGCCTCTTAATCATTAGCCTGATGAAGCAGAGATTGAGTTTGGCAGTGGCATTAACCAGGGTTCG
>NZ_JACJQM010000206.1:0-6944 GCF_014696655.1 Nostoc sp. FACHB-888
GAGCAATATTATGAATAAAAAATGGGCTGCTAAACGACTTACAATCAATCTGACATCAAGTGAAGCAGAGAAGCTGGAAAAATACTGTTCAAAAACTGGTAGACCAGCAACCGATGTGATCCGGGAATTAATTCGGTCTGTGCCAATTGAAGAAGTACAAAATGCCAATTAGGAATTCATCTAGGGTAAGCGTAAGGGGTTTTTCTTTCCCTTTCCCCCAAAATCCGACAAGTATTGATACTACACTTACCAGCGCATTATTAAAGAAGCTCCTGAATCGACAAAATTTCAACAGCAGTAGTAACTCAAAGTGATTCAACGCTGATTATTTGTATAGAAAGGGCTAGCAACTTTTTTTAGCTGGCATTTAGTAAACCGCATATAAAATAAAGCCCTGGTAAAATTCAGGGCTTTTAACTTGACAACTCGATTTTCTGATTTTCATCCAAAAATATTACTTGTCATTAATCCTGAGTGAATAAATCTTTCTAAGTGCATCCAAGGCTACGGGTGATGCCTCTCCTGCTGGTACGATGAAAGTGCTTTTCCGACTGGGATTGCCACTGAATGAATTAAACACTTCAATGGTTTTGATAAATCCATTCACGCCCAGCTTTGGCTGCTGCTTCAGCACTATAGTAAATCGGATAGTCACCCAATACCGTGCCACCGGGGCTAACAATCCGAAACTGCCAGCATTTGCATGGAGTGTAAAATACGACTAAAACACGAGAGTGAATACAGACAACTGAATGAATCTTGGTGGTAGTCATAGTACTGTGCGCTTGCGCTTTTGAATATTAGTAAAGCAGCCATTCTCGTAACGAAAATAGGTATAAATGCGTTTCAAGTGAAACTAACAGATTAAGCCTAGTTATAGATGTTCTAGAAAACTTTTTAACATTAGCACTTTTTGCAACTAACTTAAGTATGAATAATAGTCTGCCTTAAGTTAGTTTTTGCAGGTATATACAGCAATTAGATAGTTATTTGATAGTTTCAAAGAGCTTTCCATAAAGAGAGTACCTAAAAATCAAAGGTTTTAAGTACTCTTTATCTAAACTAGGATTTAGGCACTGTACAAATTAAACATAATGTTGGTGTGAATTTCGGCCTTTCAGGTGTGTCAGATCTACCGCAGGTTCAAACAATTTGACTACCCAGATGCTGAGATATTTTGTAGTCCAATCTCTAACGGACTCGGCATTTTGAGAAATGCGATATCAGGGTCAGGGTTTTGGTTAACATAGAAATTTTAGTTCCCAAGAAATAAACTATGCCCAAGACTTGGAATATTAAAATAGATAACTATTTTCAAGCCAATCCCAATTGCATTATCGCCACAGCCCATGTAGACAGCTTTCCGATAGACCTGCCGTTAGAACCGAACATCCGCGAACCGAACCGCAAAAGCGCGACCTACAGACAAATCTTCGACTCGCTGACCACTGAACCTGCAAAATTATTCTCTCGCCACAGTGGAATTGTTTTGTCAGCCAATAAAGTTAAACCTACCAAAAACAAAACCGAGCTAGAACTGGAGATTTTAGAAGCTAACGAGGGGGGTAGCGATGGGATTATCAACGGTGGTCACACAGTTTTAGCCTTTGAGCAAGCGAAAAATTACAAATACGATTTAACCCAAGCCAGAGTAAAAATTACGATCCACATCGGACTGACTGAAGAATTAGCCAAGGACATAGCCCTGGCTTCAAATACGACAACGCCAGTAGATTCTCGCTCCAAAGTCAACGCCAGAGGTGATTACAAATTCATCAAGCAGTATTTAATCCAGTTAGAACAGAAAGAAGATAGGAAATTCCGCATCGCCTATTACCAAAATCAAAGCGGCGTTCCCAGAAATGCTCAGTGCAATGTCACCCATTTGCTCAAGCTCCTTTACTGCCTCGACAGAAATAAATACAACCCCGACGGCAATAAACGAACCAAACACCCAGCAGGGATGAGTCTTCCAAGTAACATCACAGATGCAGAAAGAGAAAGATTAACCGCTTTACTCCCTCTGCTAACTCATGCTCTGTGGATAGAGCAAAGACTGTACGAAATAATCCAAGACCATATCAGCAATCCCAGAAGAAAGGGTGTCAACGACCTAGCATCAATAGATATACGTAAAACTACATTGTTGCCGGACAGCAAGTATTCATTCGGGTTTGGTGCGCCAACTGACCTCGCATTACCGATAATTGCATCATATCGGGTATTTTTGGACAAGGACTATAAATGGATTTTGCCGTTTAACGAATTTGCCGAAGACTTTTTACAACACTTGTGGAATAACTATTTCCGCAAATATTTGGTGTCGGAGAAAACAGCAGGGAATACAGTCGGCACAAAAATTAGCCGTAATCAAGAGATTTGGGAAAGTTTGTATATCTCTGCACAAAGTTATCTAAATCAGCACTTAGTAAAAATGGTTAACTCTAGTAAGTCAGAAGAACCCAAGGTTACAGAAAGTACAAACAAGAGAGCAAGAAAGAAAAGCAATGCAGCTACTGTGCCTAAATAAATAGCTTTTTACCGTTTGACTGAGCGCTCACGGCAAAGCCTTTCCCCCTTTGCCCAAATCTTTTTAATAAGGGTGCATCTGCTTTTGAGCTAAGAAATGAATCTAGATTTTTCGCATTATCCCTCTAAACTCAAATCAATTATCTCTAAAACATCCGGCAACCAGCGAACGTGTTCAACAATCTTGTCGTGAGTTCGAGCTTTGTCTCTTGTGACAGTCCCCCAAAGTTTACCTTTTTCAGTCAAATGCCAGATATTTTTGTGGCTTTGTTTACCATTCGTGTCAGTTTTGGTTTGAACCTCCTTGGTTTGCAAGCCAGCAGATTCCAAAACATGGTTAACTATCTGAGGTTTTATGGGCTTGGGTAGTCCAAGGCGTTCGGCATACAATTCGCCGATTGCAGTTGGAGACAAGTGTCGGTCAGAAGTCGCAACGGTTTCCTGGATTGCCCCCACCAACTCCTGTGCCATTGGGGTTATTTCAGGACACAGCGCTTGTACACCGCGAAGAATAGTGATGGTTTGAAGTTCTGCACTAAGCCTTGTGCCAGAAAGAATCTTTTGTCCAAAGTTAACGAGTTCATCAAGTGTGGGTTTGGTATTTTGTTGCTGATTTGGCTTGGGCATCTCATATTTGCCAGTGCGCCGCAGGGATGGAAGGACTTCGTGAAAAACCCAACGCTGGAACCGTTTGGCAACTGGTTTACGAGATTTAAAGATCAGGCGATAAAGCCCAGGCTCAGTCACAGTCAGCATTTCTTGTCCTTGAGGATTGTCATCACCAGGGGTATAGATATTAGCTATACCCCTTTCATCTTCATCAAAATTAGCTAACGCATCACTGACATTTTTGATTTCAAGAATCGCACAGACATCCGCCGCTACCCATTCTGGTTTCTCTGGTGTACCAACGAATCGGACTTGTTGAGACTCAAACACGAAAACTGATAAGTCTGACATAACTAAAATCTCTCCAAAATTATTATCCAATTGCTCAAAGTTGATGTTAAGAATCAGCCGTCAAGTTTAAATTTGTAAATTAATCCTTGATGGTCAGTTTGGCGGATAAGTGTAACAATTGCTGTTTTTAATTCAGAGGCGCGCTCATTCTCTCCCAGTTCTTTGACAATAAAATCTTCAAGTGTTAGATGCCGTGTCCGCTCCAATTTATCAATCATTTGTTGAGAAGGAGTAAGGGGTGTGGCTGTCGCCGTTCTGAGTTGTTGCCGTTGTTTGGTTGAGAATGAATCTCCTGTTGGTTTATCGTTGTCCCGATCAAGAGCAGAGTAATTAGGTAACTCAGGCATTGCGCCCCATGTGGAATTACCACCAAAGAACACAGCACGGTTGCATGGAGAAGCTTTAATCAAAGTGTTTATTTTCTCTAAATCAATCATTTCTAGAATCGGTGATTTTTTCCATTGTTTTAAGACATTAGTATTCCGATCAGAAATAATAGCGACTGCCGTAATTTGACTAGTAGCCGATAAATTTAACCCTAGTGGCCCAACATAAGGAGATTGAGCAAGTAGCCAAACATTCTCCTTGCTAGAACCGCCAAGTGAAGAAATATGTAAGATCAATGTGCCAATCCGCTCGTTTCGGCATTTTTTAGCTGCATCTCCAAGGGTAGAACCTTCATCAATCACTAATAAAGATTCTTCTTGATTATTAGCCCATTCGATGTAGCCTATTTCTTCATCGGTTCCATCAAGAACTTCATCCATCCATTTACAAATGTTTTCTGGAGACTCATTTTTGCATTTTTTACGCCGAACAACGTCAACCACGCCCTCTGTGTAACCATATTCGGATGGTTCATTTTTGGGGTCAATATAAAAGATTTTACGGTTTGGGTTTTCGGCTTTTATTCGACGCAGGGCATTAGCAACCAGCATTCCCTTACCGCTTCCACCAATCCCAAAAATAATACAGTTCCGAATAGGTGAAGCAATTTCTCGAACTATATCTATAACGTGTGTAGGATTGTGAATTGAAGATGATGTATTTATATTTACAGGTAATGAATCCGATGGAACGAGCATTGGAGAGGCAGAAGGAATCAATACTTGGGGCGATTCATTGATTTGTACCGTGTCCTCAATATAATCGATTGCAGCCTTAGAAAACTCATACTCTTGACTATTAGCAAACTGTAACTCTTTGTTCACAGAATCTTGACCAACCTGTTGGACATAACCTCTAAAATCATCACCGTCGAGAATATGAGCAATACAGCCATATTCTCTAATCGCTGCTTGATTGCGTTGAATTTCTTTGGCTTTTTTAAAGCTACTATATAATGTCCATCCGGCAATCAGCGCTCCAGTGATACTAGAGGTAGCCGAAGCTGCGATCGCTGCTATAACTAACCCAAAAGCAATATTCCATTGATTGTTGTTTTCGGTAGTGGACTTAAAAGCGATCGCGCTCCACTGTTCGGGCGTTCTCTGGATCTTATTAATATCAAAACGTGTCATATTCATATTTTTTTTCATAAAAGTTCAGCGTTTGAGGCAGAAAGGGAGATAGCCATATTGAAAACTACGCTCCCAGACTTACCTTATTGCTTGCTAGGGTTTAATCGCATAAGACAATTTACCAACCCAAATGATCAAAGAAACTATCACCTCAATTGCAAACAACGTAATTAGCGCTAACGCCAAATTACCGTAGTCCAATTTCCCCCACTGGCCTGTTGCCAAAATAAATATTAAGTCTGAGATTTTACCACTAGCCACAGGTGAATAAACAGTAAGACAAATCAGAAAATCAACTGTGTAGGTAAAGATTTTCAACACCTCTAAGTTGCTGACAACAGAGATTGGCAAGTGATTGTACGTCCGTTTAAGCATTTTTAATGTTGGGTCATCGGTATCTTTCTCTTGATAGCGAGAACGCCCATCACAAGAGGTGACAATCTTCTCTATAAACTTCTCGTTGTTATAGAGAATCAACGGTAAAACTTCGATGATTTGAATCACGCTCCAAAGTATTGCTCCGAGTATCCAAGAAAGACTCTTAGAAAATATTGCTGCGATCCCATTGATGATTGGAATTGCAGCGACCAGAGAAGTAAATGCACTACTGGTAGCTTTCGCTCCCAGAAATGACACGGCTCTCTCATAAGGTTGAATGTTCAAATAGGCGAACCAGATGCCGACTACTACTAACCCCCAATATAAAAGCCGTAGCCAGGAATTAGTTTTTGCTTGTCCATTCTGATTTTTGGGCATCGTGAAATTCATTTTGCTCCTTTATCTATCGGCTGGCTGTATGTACCACCGCGGAAGCGTTTAAGCCTAGTGGCAACTAAATCTCTGTTGCCAGTAAATGCAATAGCTTCTACTTCTCCCCCATCCCCAATCACACCAGTATTCCCATTGGCATCACAGACTACAGTTCCTTTGGGCAATGGGTTTAGTGTGATTCGGTCTTGGATCACTTTTCCCTGAACAATCGTCACGTATTTATGGGGATAGACCGTGGCCACGATTGGTAAACATCCTGTCTTATATCTGGCATCAGCAATTATGGCTTGTTGCTTCTCAAACTCAAACTGCTGTTCTAACAAAGTTTGTTGCTTGGAGTTTTGAGCAATAGATTGCTTAATGTCTGATATTGCTGCCATATTCCTTTGAATATCACCAGAGGAATAAAGCAAAGATGCCCCAATTAAGGTGCAGAACACAATTGATGTTTTGTGCTTCCTCCATACTCTTGAACTATTCATTGCCCCATATCCTCTAAAAAAGCATCAATACTAAAAGTGTTATCAGCAGGAGCTTTTAACTTGAAATTCTCTACATCAGATTTGACTTGAGGCGTAAGGGATTTAACGTCACTCAAAAAAGCATCAACGTCTACTGTTTCTACACCGTAGCCAGCAAGCAGTTTGTTTATTTGTCTATCATTGTCCGAAAGTTCGCGCAAGTATTCAGTACTGTACTGTGTTTGCTCAAGGAAAGAATTAGCAACTACACCTCTGCTATGGTCTAACGCCCTTTGAAAAACTTTTGCTTCTAGTGTTGCTATGGCATTGGCTTGGGCCACCGCACCACTCATTACCACCCGAATCATCCCTGCCATCATCTGATGATTGACGTTTGGGATAACACTCTTCCCCATGTTAGTTGCTTGTTGAATCGCTGATGCTTCTTGTTCTGATGCTGGCAGGTGCTTTTGCTTATCAATTGCTGTACCAGCCAGTTCAAAGATTTTCTCCAACTCTTCTGTAATATCTGGGCTAAACTCATCACCTTCGGGGTCAACATCTGCCCCGTGGTCACGCATGATTCGGAGTGCTTCTATCACCAGGGTAAGAGCATCTCAATCAGGCTTGACATAAGGAATTAGAAGAATCTAATGTATTGTTAATGAAACAACTGAGAACCTGAATCATATAATTGTTATCC
>NZ_JACJQM010000207.1:0-6937 GCF_014696655.1 Nostoc sp. FACHB-888
AGACTGCTCAATATTATTACCTGTAGATAAATCACATTATCCTAATATTACTATAATACGTTGTATCTGGAGTGCGGATAAAAATTCTGTAACAGTTTTTCTATCAGATACTACCTATGAAGATGATCCATTCTTTTCGGGATTTATGGCGGTATGCGATCGCCTAAAGAATGAAGAATTTTTCTTAGCAATCTTGTACCATGAATGGTTTATTATTGAAAGAGCCGGAGTTCTGGAATAAGAAATTATGGCTCTTCATTACTTGTTATGCTAAAAACGCTTATAAAATAGCTCAGATTCCTTACAGGGCAAGAAAGATAGCTTTTAAGCTTGGATTTTGAGCCTTTGGAATAAAATTAAGGTTAAAACTACCCAAAAGCCTTGTTATTAAAGGTAAATCTCGAATTATTATTTCAATTTCAGCATAACACCTACGGAAGAGCCGAAATTATCAGCAAGTGACAAAAGACGGATAAGCACATTGGGACGATTTCGCCATAATTGTTGAGCGCATTCTGGCTTAATCACTTATTTTAAAAGTCATTATCCGTAAAGGGAACTATGGATGGTGAAAACTTTTTCAGGGATGGGTAAAATTCTAACCTCGCGGCAGAATCATCTGTTTGTGATACTTCTAATTCAATTGTTTGCTGATTTTTATCATCAAAGAGTAACTGCATTTGATAATCTGTCCAGAATTGCTCACCTAACTCATCTTCTAAATCAAAAAGCTGTTCTTCATCACCCCAAATATCTGACCAAAGGACTATCCGATTAGCACGAAAGTGATTTTGACCTTTGACATCTGTAATCACAAAATATACTTCGACATTTAAATTAAACCCAAACTCATCAAGCTCTGTCTCTTGTATCGCACAGTTAACCACAATTAAGCTATCAGGGTTAACATTCACTACCTGCTGTTGGCGCTGTAACATTTCTTGAAATACCAAATCAGGTAGCAGTTTTGAACTCTCTTCGAGTACAAGTTTTTGAGTTTCTGGTGAATAGCGAGTTTTTAATTCTTGGGTTATTAGATTTAAAATATCACCCGTGGCTAAATTGACAACTATCTTTTTATTTGTGGAATTAAGGAAACATCCGTGATTAAGTAAATTATGTTTTTTAGGTGCCATTATTCTTTAAAAACCTTCTCTGCTTGAGTGATATCCTGATTTATCAAATAGCCTATCGTAGCAAGGCAATGGCGATTGGCAAGGTTTTTCTTCTACTCAAAATCCGCATATTGAGGAGGACTAGCTCCGACTCGCTGAGTAATTTTAGGATATTTGCCTGATGGAACTATGTCTGCAATGCTGATGACATCAATCTGATGCCACCAATCATCACCAAAATCGAACCAGTAACCAAAAGCATCATCTATAGATAAGGCCAAGGACGCAATTGAAGTACTAGACACATCTCCTGTAGGCTTTGGTGCCAAATCGGAACTGGAAAATGCTTGTTTTGTGCAATAGCGTCTCGCGTTTGGATCTTGGGGGCCTTTTCCTCCGACTTGAAATTCGTACATATGTTCTTCTTCTCGGTCGAATGCTTTGAAGATGATTTTATGCAGATCCTGCAAAGTATTGTTGCCTTCAATCTCAATGGTTCGAGACACCACTGGGTTTAGAGCAGCAAATTCCTCCGTAATTGGACCGTCAATTAAAAACACCTCCAGCACATATAGTGCATTGGGAGAAGGGTTAGTCGCTTTTTTGGAAACATTTTCTGATTTTTTAGTTTTAGCCATATTTATTACAGGAATTTAGCTCACTCATCTCCATTTTTTTGGTATTTCATCCTTTTATTAGCTTTGAATTTTTGAAAACAAACCGGAACTGTTGGGTATAAATCTACTTGCACCAATCGTTATTGTAATTGAGTGTAGCGTTTTGATTTACTCGTTTCACGCATGGCAGCAGGATTTGTCAACACCCGTCAGCAGCTTGCGAGGAGTTTCCTCGCAAGCAATAGTTTATTGGTTTACTACCTGAAGGAACGCTTTCTCACGCCATCCATTCAGTCCACTGTGGGGCATCTGACACCAGTTGAGCAAACTTGTCAGGGCTTGCATCTTCAAACTCCAGCATCACACCGCAACGCTCATCAATCGTTAGGGTACTGAGTAATTCCTTAACCTTATCAACCCCGTATTCAACCCGTTCAATCGCCAGCCTAGCATAATATTTAACCCGCTCCCACCAAGAACCACTGAGTTCTTCATCTGTGTCCATACCCCCCCGATTATTATCTCCATCTTCATTAATGGGGGGTGTGGGCGGAGCATTAATCCCATACTGAGCCTGCATTCTAGCTGCATAAGCCGCGTTTCGTTCTTGCTCCTGATGCCGCTTTCTTTCCTTCTCCTCTCTCTGCCTCTGCCGATAATCCAGCACCTTTTGGGCAAACTCAACATCCTCAGTATTCAGGCGATAATACCGAACCCTCTGCCCATCCTCCATTGGTCTTCGTGACTCAGTAGACAAACCCAGTTGCCAGAGGTACTGCCCCAAAATCCACAAAGCAGACTCCGATAGCGGGATGGTCAGGTTAAGAATGCCTTTAACATGAGATGCATTGCGTTTTGAGAACTCTGCCAAAGCCTGAATCATCGCCTCGTCGCCTTTAATCTCAACCCCAGCCATCAGATCCATCAACACTGCCCTGAGTCCCAGCCGATGACGCATCAACCACGCGGTAGAATGATTGCTCCAGTCTGTGCAAATAGTTAATCGCTCTCTTTCCGATTTATCGCGTTCGGCAACCACAGTCGGCGGTGAAACACATTCCCGCTCCTGCTCATCAGTAATCATTTCCCCAGGCGCTGCCAATATCGCTTCAAGTGCAACAATCTTTTTAATTAACCGCCCAGAGTCATCTTTCTCCACCAGTTCAGGGGTTACGCTCATGCCGTAAGTGTCTTGTATGCGAAACTTTTCACATTCCAAAACCTCCTCCGGTTTGAGATAGTCTTGATGCTGCCTACTTGTATAAGTCCTCCTATCAATATCTTTGGCATTAGCCACTTTGCGATAATACTCCTCATCGATGGCGATACCAGCCGCCTTCATCCACCGGGAAGTTCCTTCATCACCAGCGTCGCCTAAAGGAATAATCGTATTGCCCATCTCAAGAAGCAGCGATCGCAGATCGGAACGTAAATTATTAATCGACCAATTTCTTTGCGCTTCAATCTGACAACTGGCATCCAATGCCCAGTCCTTCTCTGCACCACGTCTGCCTGTCTCTCTGTCAATGCGGATGAGAAAGGCAGTCATCTCGTTTTTCTGAAGAATCTTTTCTTTGATGCGACGGGCATTGGTTTCTGCATAACCAAATGGAGGACGAGGAGCCACCCAAACGTGCATGGGAACATCTGGACGATACCGCCATAATTGCTGGGCACATTCTGTAGCCGACTGTGAAACAGCATGAAACACGCCAAACACGGCATCAAAATGATAGCTGGAAATGTCAACCCCTGAACTGAGACTGGGAGTAATTAAAAAAGCGTCGATATCCTTAATGGCAATGTTAATCTCTCGGATAAAGATGACATTCTCCTCACTGCCACTGTTTTCCGAATGAATAGCCCACACCCGTAACTTGCGGTCTTCGGCTGATTCGGGTGTATTATCAGCGTCATCAATTGCTGAACCATCATTGAGCGCTCGTTCCAGTTTTTTGATGAACCGCTTACTATCACTGACCATCATCAACTTTTTACCCAGCATCAACTGAGCGTGGAACTCGGCAACGATCGCGCTGCTGTTTTTCCCTTCGTACCAATAGACTTGACGACCACCAGAACGGTATTCGTTTTTGATGATGTAGGGTTTTTCACCAGCCGGTCGCATTCGCATAAAAAACTCAATGGTCAAGTCATCGAGGTGAGCATCTGCCAACACTACCAGTTTGGCATTGTAGACCAAGTATTCCAGTACCTCCAGAATAGCCCCCCGGTGTTCCTTGCAGGTCTTTGATTTGAGCAAGTGAGCGAGATACTGGCAGGCTTCATCAATAAAAAGAATATCGTAAGCCTGTAAATCGTTTGCCATTTTATACAGCGAGTCTACAGTGATACTCAGTGCTTTTGCTTTAGCCCAGTCACCGCAGGATATGGCAGAGTACATTGCTGTTTGCAAGCGATCGCTGAGATTTTTAAGTAAAGTAACCCGATGCCCGTTGTTCAAAAAGCTTTTTTCTGGGTTCTCTCTTCTGATCATTGCCAGGATTTCAGTCTTGCCAGTACCCATGTCAGAAGCCAAACCAACTAACCCAGATTGAGGTAGGGAGCGGATAATTGTGGAGAGATAGCGAGTATTAACGACAATATTAGGTTTGAATTTGTGAAGTCCCCTGGCGCGATTCACGAAAAACCTTTGGCTTAACTCGCTGATTCTCAAGGCATCAGCAATCATCGTGGACACTCCTTTATCAGCTTTTTTCCCCAAAGCCATAACCCAATCATCAATTCCTTTTTCTGGCCCAGGCAGCAGCGCTACTTCGCATTGACAGGCAAGTTGGAGAATAACTTGACAGGTGCGGCGAGTAGCAGCAAAAACCTGCTGTTTGGTTTTGGGTTTGGTTTCATAGTCGAAGAGAATGATGAATTTGCGACCCTTTTGCGCTATTGGGACTAAATCAGGGTGCAGGTATTCCAAGTCTTCCTTGCCTACGCGCCCGTTCCAGATTCCAGGGAGTGCGATGGCTACATACCCCAAAGTTAGAAGACAGCCGGCTTTTTTTTCACCCTCTGTAAGGATTACAGGGATTTCCGGGTGTGCCATTACCCAAGCCCAAAAACCTAATGCCTCTCCTTGATCAGTAACGGTGATCAGTTCTGGCATCGGCACGTCATACCGCAGGGACACCAATTTCCAAATATGTAGGGGGACTCTCAGATATGTGACACGATTGGGGGTTTTAGCGGGGGACTCGTATTTGACAGGTTTATCAGTTTGCTGTTGAGTTTCTTTGTCCCATTCCAAACGAGGGTAATCTGGTTTCATCCGTCCCCACTCCATCGGTAGCCATGAGTTGAGGGGATCAAGTCCGTTTACCCACCATGCACCAGCTTCTGCGTGGGTATATCTTCTCAAGTAGCCATCACGCAGTCGCCCATCATTGCGTCGAGATGTTTGTGGGAGGGCGTACACCAGATATTCGTATATTTCATTACCACTAACCGAGTGAACATTTAGTTCAGTAATTGTCGGGTCAACGACTGAACCGATAACCCATTCATGCCAATGGTTTGGAGCTAATTCACTGTTGGGATTTTGATGTAGGTCGGTACTGTTTATCTGATGAAGAGGATGATTTTGTTTAGGTAGTGGAGGTAAATTTAGATGAAATGATGGTAATTCCTGACGAGAATTTGTGAAATGATGTGAGGATTCAATTTGTTTTTTGAGAACCTCGCTTGGGATTGGAAGAGAAGAATCAGGTATTTTAGTTTGACCGTAATTTGGATCTAATTTGCGGCGACGTTTTGCTTCTCCCACGAACTGACTCCTTTTTGAGGGAATGTAATAGTACAGATGAACTAATAAACTGTGATTGTAGATGACTATTGAAAAATCAATTGCACGAAAAATTGATGCTGTCAGAAGAGGCAGGGGAGTGGGGAGCAGGGAGCAAGGGAGAGGATTGGAAGGAGCTTGTACTTTGACCAATCGAGAACGCCCGCTTTTGGGCGGGGCTTGATACCCATGTTCCGCTCCGCTTCACGGCAACTCTTGGAGACGCTGCGCGAACGGGACTTTCTATTGCTCCCCCTGCTCCCTGCCCCCTGCCCCTCCGCCTCTTCGGTCAGCCAGTGAATCTGATATAAAATCAGGGCTGACAGCTTTTTTGAAGTGCTATTGTTTCTCTGCTCAGATTGAAAAAATCAGAATTATCTCCTTCCCCCGGTATGTGGTCGGAAAGTCAAATTAATCCGAGTGCTAACCACTTTGTTGGTTTTCGGAACTTGATGCAGATGTGTGGACTGACAACCGGGGTGCATCACAAGCAAGCTGCCATGCTCCAGCCAGAAATCCGTTGGTTTGCCACCGATGGGTTTGATCTGGAATTTGCGACATGACCCCAAGCTGACTGATGCGATTGCAGGGTTAAGTCCCATCGATGGTTCGTTGTCAGAATGCCAGCCGATAGAATCAGTCCCCGTGCGGTACTGGTTGCCAATGACAATGCGGAATTTGTAACCAGTTAGCGCAGTGATGCGATCCCGTAAGCTAGACAGAGCTTCTGTCCAACATAGTGGTTTCAAAAACACGCTGTTGGAGTAGAGGTAATCACATCCGGCATCACCATAAATGCACTCCAGGCGGGGAACAGGCATTGTTTTACCCGCGATCCTGATTTGATTTTGCTGCCACTCCAGTTTCAAGCAGTGTTGGTAGAGTTCGTTTGCTTGTTCAAGGCTTAAGAAATCGGGGTAGTAAGTAACTGGTAAAACTGGGGTTGATTCAGTGAATAAATTCAGTTGTTGCATGGTACTTTTCTCCAATTAAAGAAAGTATTCTGAAGACCCTTGCTGTTAGTTTTGACCACTAGAGAAAACCTCAATCAACACACTCTCTGGATACAACCCGACTTTTCCAAAACGGGGGTCATGAATGCGTTCTATTTCTATGCCTTGTTTTCGGCACAATGCATTTGCTTTTCGACCTTTAGTACCAGCTTCTTTTACAGATATTTCTAAACCTTGAAGATTGGCGAATCCAACAACACTGTATTTATGTCCGCAGGGTGTATTTACTCTGTCTTGCTCAACTTCAACCGCTTTTAGTCTTGCCAAAATTTCGGTCTGTTGCTGTTGTTGTTGGAGTAAATGCTGTTCTTGCTCTGCCAAGTGTTTAGCTAGAGCAGCGAGTAACTGTATTTCTGTCATTCCTGTTTTGTTGTCAGTGACAGGTTTAGTCCAGCC
>NZ_JACJQM010000208.1:0-6915 GCF_014696655.1 Nostoc sp. FACHB-888
TTGCGGGTCGATTCATGGGTTAAAACTGCTGAAATGCTTGTCATATATACATTTTAGCAGTTTTAAGCTCCGCTTTTTTCTGAGTTTGTGAGAAATCCGGGACAACTGCTGGCAAGAGCGATTTCTGTCAAAGACTCAGCATTGAGATGGTTGATACTAGCGAAGAAAATTGAAAATCAATATATACCAAACCCGACATTTATGAAATTCACAACTGTATCTGTTAGTTACTCTAGAAAATTTAATCTTGGTAATTTTGAGTCACTCGATTTAGGTTGTTCTCTATGGGCGCAAGTGGAAGATGGGGAAGACGCTGATGGAATAACACAATTCCTTTATCAACAAGCCAAAGCTTCGGTAAAACTTGCTGCAATGCCTGTCTTGAAAGCTTCAGAGTTTCAGATAAATAAAGCTAAATCTAGCAAAAAAGTGTCGGGCAATGTTAACGAAACTGATTGGTAAGAATTTGGAACCAGACAATGCAAGAACTAATCAAAGCTCTAATTAAAGCAAAGGCAGAGTTTAATCCCATTCAAAAAGATGGTACTAATCCTCACTACAAGCGCAAATATGCAACACTAGATGCTGTGTTAGATGCTGCCACTCCCGGACTCAGTAAACATGGATTAGTAATAATTCAAACTACTGAAATCTGTGAAGGTCAAACAACACTGCAAACTCATTTGTTTCATGAATCTGGAGAGCGCATCACCAGCACTTATCCTTTACCTGAGATTGCTGACTCTCAAAAATTTGGTGCAGCATTAACTTATGCACGACGATATGCGGTTTGTGCAATTTTATCGGTGACGGCAGATGAAGATAATGATGCTGAAGGCGTTGCTACTCCAAAAAGGACTGAACAACCGCACAATAATATTAGACCCCGCAAAGACAATCAACAGCCTAGAGTTGAACCAACAAAACAATCTGTAACTCCGCCATCAATCAACCCAAAAGATTTGCGAGTCAAAGAAGTTCGCACACTTTTAAATTATCCACTCGATTTAGTTAAAGAATGGCTGCATTCTCGAAATGTTACCAGTCCGAGTGAGCTTGATTCTCTTCAGATTGATGAATTAGTGAAGACTATGTGTTTGGCTTGGGCTGGGAATAAGTTTGGACATCCGAATCATGCTGCTAACTCTTATCAGAAACACGTAATCGATGCTGTATTACGAGGTGTTTCTGAGATGGAAGCAATTCAAGCATGGATGGAAGGTGCGCTTGCACAATTGCCTGAACTGAATTGAATAACATCAATAGGAAAAATATCATGCCGAGAAAATCAACTCATCCTACTCCTACTGACAATTCCTCACTATGCATACAATACCTCCATCGTTGTGGGGGTAGCGCTCGATTGTGTCATATCAACTTCAGTCTGTCAGTTATTCAAACCTTGGTCAATCAAAGAAAGGTAAAGATTAGCAATACTGGTGCAGGGTTTTTTATTGAATTGGAGGATTCCAAATGACTAATCACAAACAAGTTGTTTATCAATCCCAATTAATTAGGCCACAATAGTAAAATGGTTCTTCGTCGCCGTATTAGGAGAAGATTCAACCCCAGGATTTTCATCGACCGCACCATAGAAACAACTGCAATTATCTCTCTGCTTTTTACCGGATTTGCGGGAGTAGGGGCAACAGGCTGCTGGGGAATAGAGATTGCTACGAGTTCTCATTACTGGCAGCAACAGAAAAGTATTTGCTTGGGTGCAATGCTGGTAAGTTTTTCTGCCTTCTTAGGGACTTCTTTAGTCAGAGCAAGCCTCAGCATTCAACGAGATAAATTTTAGGTGACTTAACGGCAATGAAAGAGTACAAAACCAAACATGGCGGCTACAAAATCGATACTACTAGAACACCGATTCACTAATAAAACGCGAGGTTGAAAAACCGGATTTTTAGGTCATTTAAACCATAGCTTCTTTCTTGTGCCTAAAAGAAACCCGAGTTTTTCGTCATGACTCTGAATACTGAATCGGTGTTCTAGTTCGCTTTCATGACTTGGCGGGGAAAAGGGTAAGAGATTTAAACCCTTTCCCCCTTATCCCCATTTCGTGGGGGCCCCACCTTCCCCTTTTCCCAGCCTTCACGAGCGCATTTTTGGGGTGGCAGATTACTAGTTAGGTTTAATGAATGATTACTGCGTCTTTGAATTGACGAAACTCTTGATGCTCTTGGGCGAAATGATTAATTACCTCTGTTGGAGTTAGTCGTCTAACTTCTGTTTCGGATCTAATTGGTTGTAATACACAATTGATACTGCATTGAGAGTCATTAGCCTTTCTATATACATATCCTGAAATCATCCCAGGTATCCGAAAATAATCGCCTGTCCGTAATTGGGAGAAAGTCATAAGAGTTACCTACTTTTGACAACGCCAATTTTTAGATTAGCGTACTTTGCATTTAACTTAATGCATCCCAAAAGACCAATTGCATGACCTATACATTACAAAGAGAAAACATGATACCACGAAATAACTTACATCCGACTTCACAAGACAGTTGTTCTCTATGCCTGCAATATATCAAGCGTTGTGGGGGTAGCGCAAGACTCAGTAGTATTTATTTCAGTATTGGAGTAATCCAAACACTGATAAATAACAATATGGTGAAGATTACGAATACTGGTGCAGGGATATATGTGGAGTTAACCGACACATGAAAATATACCAATTTAAATACACAATTACGATAACCGCCCAATTAACTGTGCCAGAATTGCCTCAAGAGAAGCTAATGCAGCGTTCGTTGTTCTCTGGTGTTCCTCAAAGTTGCGCTGGTGTTGTTCAAAACTAAGTTGATGTTCCTCAAAGTTGTGTTGATGTTGTTCAAAACTACGTTGTAAATTTTCTGTACTTTCCCGTAATTCCAAGACAACACCATCCAGAACTGCACTACGAGCTAAAACACTGGTAGCTGTATCAATGTATGCGTCAAGCTGGGCTTGAGTATCGGCTTGCTGTCGAGCTAGGCTATCAATCTGGCTTTGAGTTTGGGCTTGCTGTTGAGCAACTCTTTCTACTAGTGCCTCAATTCTATCGAGTCTTGTTGATTGATTCGGTGTTTCGCTCATAAGTTAGTCTGTTGCTTTAACTACTATTATACAGATTTAGAACTTTAACTTTCAAGTTGTTACTAGAGCAAGACTTTGAGCGTCACAATTGTTCATTATTAAAAAAATTCTATCTGGAAGAAAGTTAGATAGATATTCCCAAATTCTTAAGCCAGACTTTTTTAAATAATTATTTAATTTGATAAATATCAAATTACAAGTCCAAGTTTTAATATTTTATTATCTGAATTATTTGAGTTTTCTAACAAGTAAGTGTGTCAGGATATAGTTAGTATTTTGCTTCACAAGATCATTAGATTTCTGAAGCAGAATTGAAAGCGATCGCCCCGGACAAGGAATGCGATCGCTCCTGCCACAAAAGGCAGTAACCCCAAAACGTAACTTTGGAGCTAGAAATATGATCGCACAAACTGATGAACTAAAAGAACTTGACCCGTTAGTTTTTTGTGAAATTTGGGGATTAAGTTACGAGCAAGCTTCAGAATATTTAAATATTAAAGCCAGAACAATGACAGCGTATGCTTGTAGTAAATCTTCTAAAACTCATCGTCAACCATCTTCGAGAGTAAAAGCTTTAGCCGCAATACATCATAATAAATGGTTGAAAGAAGGTAAGAGTTTTCGCCCCGAAGGAGCTTGGTAAATATCCCACTGAAAATTTCTAAGTTATCAACAAAGTTGTCAACAAAGTTGTCAACTTAGTAGCTTGAACCGCTTGGCGCGGTTTTTTATTATAAAAGAGCAAGGTCAATAGACAGTCAATAGACACTGGTCATTGATATCCACATGGACATCCATATTGACACTTAGATGCTACGGATATTGACTATCTTTTTGAGGCTATTGATACGGATTTGACTAAGTTCATGGAATCGGGATGGAGAAAACAACTTTTTAATCAAAAACAAAGCCAATCAGGGGTAAATCCCTTAGTTTTACCAATGTCAAAAGCGAAAGCGGCGAAAATTTTAGGTATTTGTCCCCGGACATTGGAACGATGGGCAAAAGTCGCTTCTTTGATTCCAGAGTATAGATTGAGAGTACCATGTACCCTAACTGCGGCAAAAATTCTGTTAGATAACATGGCTCAAGAAGCATTTAATCAAAGTGAAATGCCTGGATATCGGATTGCGCCAAGTTGTAGCGAGTACGGAGGTGTACGACAGCGCTGGTTCGTCGTTGAAAGCCAAGCGAGAAAAGATGCTGACCTCAAACAGTTGCAAAAACGTTTGATTAAACAGTTAGTAAAAGCCCAATCTGAACTGAGGCTGTTGTTAAATCAAGAATTTGCGTGTTCAAAAGATGCTTTCATTGCTGCACAACGCCTCAGTTCTAAGTTGCCCTTACATCAACTGACTAATATCCAAGTTCAAGAGATCAAGAAACATACTGGACGTGGCAGACCAAGTAAAGATTCTTCCCCCACTTTTTACTACCAAGTTGATGCAACCCTAGAACCCAAGGAAATAGCGATCGCCATTGAAACCAAAAGAGCCGGAAAATTTATTTTAGCGACCAATGTCCTCGATGCCGAAGAACTCAGCGATGACGATGTTTTACGTGAATACAAAGCACAGCAATCTACTGAGCGCGGTTTTCGGTTTCTCAAAGATCCTTTATTTTTTACTTCCAGTGTATTCCTCAATTCTACTGAGCGAGTTGCTGCACTAGCAATGGTTATGGGTTTGTGTCTGCTTGTTTATAGTCTGGGTCAAAGAGCTTTACGTCAAGCCTTAGAACAAGCCAAAAAAACTATTGATAATCAGTTGGGTAAACCAACTTCTACTCCAACCTTACGTTGGGTGTTCCAATGTTTTATGTCAATTCATTTGGTTACTGTCGCCCAAATAAAGCAAATTGCCAACTTAACCCATGAAAGGCAATGGATTCTCCAGTTTTTAGGTGCTCCTTGTCGAAAATATTATCTTCTTTCTTAACTAACCTGCGGAATCTGGGATACAAGAGTTTCAAAGCAGTAATTATCATTTTGAAATAAATCAGATATTAACTGAGTAGTTGTAAATAGCCTTTTATACAAAGCGAGTATATTGTGTTCCTGTATACAAGTTTCTTGTAGGAAGAATCGTCCTTCAGGTTGCGTGCTATTTAAATCTAAAGACAGGGAATTTTCCTGTTCAGGATAATTATTATCGGAATATCAAAGAAATATTGAGTTTTATTGAGGAATATTAACAATGCAATCTAACACTGCTACCGAAAAACCCCCTGTTGCTAAAGCTTACAATGGCAAAGACCGAAATGACTTGATCTTTGGCTGGAATCCCCAAGCTGAAATTTGGAACGGGCGCTTCGCTATGATTGGCTTCCTTGCTTACCTACTTTGGGATCTAAGTGGCTATAGCGTAGTTTGTAACTTGCTCTATTGGCTTAAATAAATAATCAAAGCACCTGCTTTCTTAGTCTTTTAATTAGTAACTATACTATGAGTGCCAAATAGTTTCATACTCTCTGACAAATAATTGTACCTGCCTCAAAACTAAATGGATCATGGATGAAGAAGTCTTCCAAGATGAAATTAGGGAATTTGCCCAGCAATCTAATAATTCAATTCCAACTAATTCGGAATTGTTATCCCAACTAAATCTAAGTAAGTAATCATCATGCCCAGGCGTCCGACACTGGATAAATTTTTCAGCAATAGTGCCAGAAGTGAACCCGTTCTCAGTAAGAATTTTAGTGAGAATTGCAGCGTGTATGCTATCCATTAAAGTGCCTCAAATATTATTTAGAGTGCCGTTACAGAAATTCCTGAAAACGACGATTTATTGATAACTATAATGCTCCCACTTTAACTCCCAATAATCTATTCAAAGCCCTTTCCTATTTATCTTTCAAATTTTTTCTTATTATAAAGGTTTCTTAAAGCTGTAGAAATTGAAAAATTCATTAATGCCCAGCCGGGCTAATTAAGAATATTATCGGACTTCGCCACGGAGGTGTAGATTGTCATAATCACACCCTCTCTAAATCATAGTCAGTCACTCGTGCGATGGGCGAAGCCCCGCCAAGGGCGATCGCATCTCTAAAAGTAAAAACCTCGTCACCGTTTTCAGATAAGCTAATCAGCATTTAAGTTGCATAAAAGCAGGGCTGATGCTCTTACTACGAGCGAATCATTCTGGAAAAATAAATGACGATTAGCTTATTTCTGGGGACATCCACTCGATGCTGTAGAACCAGCAATCGTTAATCAGTTGAATACCTTGGACTATGCGGATCGGTGGCCCATCTAGTGACAATTGAAACTCGACCAACTCACCCAAGCGAAACACAGGTTTTTCTTGGGGGAGCGATGGCTGCGCCAACGCCAAGGGCGAACGCAAATTACCTGTACCAATAAGTTCACTACCCCAAACAGTAATATTGTCATTGCAAGTATTGATTTCGTATTTCCAGCCTTGCAGCGACCATTCGACACCACAGCAGTAACCAAATGCTTTAACTCTTTTGACGTACACCCGTTCAAGCAAACTTACTAGCAACGGCGGGATTCGTTGACCCCAAGGTGGGGAGATGTACCAGCACTGTTCTAAGTTTGACTATCATCCGATAACCCGCAGTAAGCTGTTAAGCATATAAGAAAGCACATTGAGATCGCAGGGGGGCAGGAAGCAAGGGAGAGGGTTTGCAGCTTTTATTACTATGAAAATGGTGCAATTTAAATGACGATTAGCTTAAGACAATGCCTTACTCTGTGATTTGCCTCCACAGCCTGCGAGCAGCGGGAGCTGTGCGAAGACAACGCAATCGCTAGCTTGGGGTGGTGGAAGGCTATGGTCAAGATTTACAGTAGTTATACAGAGGTAT
>NZ_JACJQM010000209.1:0-6853 GCF_014696655.1 Nostoc sp. FACHB-888
CTCCCCCTCACAATGATTATCATTTTAATATTGAGTGAGATTTAATTTCCTCAAAGCCTTATGTAGTTTGAGTCTTGGTGTATTTCATACTGATTCAGGCTCGTCAATATTTAGATGCGTTTGCCCTGGGTCGCGGAGTGTCTGAGTATTTAGAAATTCCTGTCTAAAAAATCATTGGTATGGGTAACAGTTAATCAAAAACGTGAATATGAGACTAAGGAAAATCCTTATTTTATCTAAGGATTTTCCTGATTAGTAAAATTGTCTACTTCAACAGAAGTTATTTTTATTTTTACAGAGTATAAAAACATCAAATATCTAGCTAAAAAGCTGGTAGTATTTTCTGGAATCTATATTTGTGGATTTGTAGCTTTATAAAGATTGTAAATAGTACAATTCATCAAACCCTTCTCTTTATTAATAGGGGAACTTCAGTGTTATGGATAAAAAAAAGAACCGCTTTTATATATCTTGTGTTTTATAAGAACCGAAGATGATTCAGGCAAAAGAATTATATTCAGTTCATTGTGAAATTGAAGCTTAACCACATGATGCAGTTAGGTAAGCCGAGCATCTACAAAATAGCAGACTAATATACCGCTCCAATCAAGTATTGGTGTATCTTTTTTCGATTCATGCAAAAAGCCCCCCAGAACACATAAATTCTGTCCATAAACAAATCGATGATTTTTTTTAAATCTGCATAAATAGCTAAAAATCACCAGATAAGACAGTTAAGTGGAACCCTGATTTTGAGTCTTTAATTCGAGCAAAGCGACTTGACGTATTGAACGTAAGTTCTCATCTCTTGAATATATTTCAAGATAAAATCAGGCTCAAAATTTATTCCAATAAACGTGTCTATTGTGTGACTCAGAATCAAAAAATGGAGGTAGATAGCATCGTAGTTTTTCTTATAAAGACTGCTTTCATAGATTTCAAGTTGTCAATCTAATAATCAATATGCCATTACAAAAATTAGCTAAACTTCTTAATCCATCAGGTGAACCTGTAATAGCACCAGGTGGTATTCAGGATACATCATTCAATCGTGATGCCCTTTCCAGATTTGTTTGCAATACGCTAGATGAAGCTTTAGCAGCCGTACCAGGTGGCTTTGACGTTATTGTAGTTGGATCGGGAATGTATGGCGCATATTTTGCAACCGATATATATAACAAAACAAAGAATTTTGGGTCTGGTCGTCCGCGCCCTAGAATCTTAGTTCTTCAAGAAGGCCCATTTCTGATTCATGAACATTTCCAAAACCTACCCTTGGGATTAGGAGGACTTTATGAATTACCCCTTGCCAGTCTTTTACCTGAAGGACAATATCGAATCATTAACGTAAATGGTACATCAGAGGGACAAGGAGTTCCATTTGGACGCGATTTTGCCGGAAAATTCCGACCTCATCATCGTTGTGTTGGTGGGAAAGGTCTTTTTTGGGGTGGTTGGTCTCCTTCCTTGACTACTGCTGATTTGGTTCAGTGGCCAAACTCAGTCTCTGCATTCTTGAAGAGCGAACAAGGCTATAATTTTATCACTCAAGAAATTGGCGCAGATTACGATATTGATTCGCGTGGCAAAGAGGAGGACTTTATCTATGGTGGACTTTACGAAGCTTTACTCAAACGCTCTCGTAAATTAACTCCATTCAACATCCCAGCAGATAGTTATTCAATTGATCGTGTGCTTCAACCGCCGATCGCAGTCAAAGTTGAATCTGAATTATCTGGATTGTTTAGTCCAGATAAATATAGCAGTCTACCTGGTCTGTTGAGTGCGATTCGGGAGGATGTAGGAAGGTCAAACAATAATGATCAAAATCGCTATCTATTTTTAGTACCAAACGTTACTGTCCTAAATTTAGAAACGCAAGAGGGAGTTGTCCGAGGCATAAGAGTTGCTGCTAACGACCCAGTTGGTGCAGGCGAGATAGTTCAAAACATTACAGTTCCTGAGCAAGGTATGGTGGTTTTAGCCGCTAATTGTGTCAATTCAACCCGCATAGCCAGAAACTCTTTCCCTCGCCCAGCGTTACTTACAAAAGAACGTATGGGAGCTAACCTGATGGTTCATATCCGAGGTAATTATCTTTGGAAGATACGCCGCACCCACCTCGAAAGTTTACCTACCTTAGAAGAAGAAGGATTGTTAAAAGATATCTTCAAAGATAAAGTTTTACAGCAGGCAGCTTTACAGATTGAGGGTACAGCAACGGATTTAGACTCCAATAATCCGAACAACAGCCAACAGCATCAGAATTATCAGATATTAATTGATCAAAAAGTTATGATACCAAACTTCAAAAAACTAGCCATTGAAGATATCTATTTTCAAGAAATTCAACTTACAGACACTGAAGCTCAATCTATTAATGGTGGTTCACCAACTTTACCACTGCCACCACCTAGTAGTAGATTTTCGTTATTTTCCCTTGACTGGGTAGCAATCCAGCCCCAACCTCTCCCTCCTGGAGTTTTTTGAGATCAACGCCAAAAAGTTAGATCATCGTGAAATGAGCTTTCTTAGGCAGAGGGGAGCAGGGGGAGTAAAGAGAAATTTTTAGTAGATTTTACTACCGCAACCCCCCTGAATACACTGTTCTATTTCTTTCTTCTGCCTCAAGAGCTTATCCACCTCACCTAACGCTTTTCCATCACTCTCTCCGAAGGAAAAACAATAATCTTTGCTACATAAGACTTTCAGACAAAACTGATGATTCTAGCCATAATGTTAGAAAATAAAGCTCGAAACAATCCTTTGCCGTCTTGCCCACTCAAACCCCCAACTTGGTCTGTTGTGCTTCTGGCTTACTCCCGGATTTCCAAGCCGTGATGGATGAGACAATACAACGAGAAGAAATAGCTCTCATCATTAGAACAAAGATGTTTAAAAGTTAGTATTTGAATAAAAAACTCTCAGGGGTTGTATGAAAACAAATGAACTAGAAGCAGATTCACTCAAGCGAGTCTTTGGATTACCAACTCTAGTGATTTACGGAGTGGGTGACATTTTGGGTGCGGGAATTTATGCGGTAATTGGAAAAATTGCCGGACTTTCCGGCACTTTGGTTTGGGCTTCGTTTTTGACTGCTATGATTGTGGCGGCATTCACTGCTTTAAGTTACGCAGAACTTGGCAGCCGATTTCCACAAAGCGGTGGAGTAGCCTACTTTGTCCACAAGGCATTTCGCACCGATTGGCTCTCAATATTAGTCGGCTGGTTAATGTTTTGTACATGCTTGGTTTCTATGGCGACGCTCTCGAAAGCATTTGCTGGCTATTTCAACGCTTTTGTACCAGCAATTCCAGCTTGGCTAATTATTCTGGTGCTTTTCTCAGTACTGGCTTTTGTCAATTTCAGAGGTATGAAGGAGTCCTCGGCTCTCAATATTTTTTGCACATCTATTGAGGTTTCCGGCCTTTTGATTGTGATTTTGGTTTCAACCTTGTTTTTGAGCGGAGGTGGTGCAGCTAATCCTGCTGCTGCCGCTAATGAGCCAGCCATAGGTTGGAACGCAGTGATTCAGGGAGCAGCACTGGCTTTCTATGCCTTTATTGGATTTGAAGATATTGTTAATGTCGCCGAAGAAGTTAAAAATCCTGAACGTAACGTACCAAGGGCAATTTTACTGTCCTTGACGATCGCGGGCGCAGTCTACATACTCGTTTCCTGGCTTGCTATTGGGGTACTCAATCCCTCCGAGCTTGCTGCTTCAAATGCTCCGTTACTCGATGTAGTTCGTCGAGCGCAGCCCAATTTTCCCCAGGTCATTTTTACAATTATTGCTCTATTTGCCGTACTCAATACGGCACTGTTAAATTTTGTCACCGCATCACGGCTGTTGTATGGGATGTCGCGTGAAGGACTGCTAAGTGCTTGGTTAGGGAAATTACATCCACGCAGAGCCACGCCTTATCGAACGCTGCTGGTCATTTTACCAATTGCCATTTTTTTGGCGCTTTCTGGAACACTGCAAGTTTTAGCAGGAACCACTGCCACCTTGATTCTGGCAATGTTTTGTCTTGTCAATCTTTCGTTGCTACTCATCAAACGCCGAGAAGTTGAAACTAACGGGTTTCAGGTTCCCTATATAGTTCCGGCGATCGCGTTACTGCTCAATCTCGTTTTGTTTGCTTTTGCTTCTGGGGCAAGTCACATTTTAGCACTTGTGTTTGTAGGAATTGGAATGCTTCTAATTCTGATCCAAAAGGCTTTTAGAAGAGGGTGATGTTGGGCGGGGTCTGCTTTCCCTTCGATAGTCAAACGATGTTTGTCAACATACAGAGTCCAGGAATGACCTTTACTATCTGGGGGTCCTGCTAACTCTACGTCCTATTTCAGCCTGACCAGGGTAGAGAGCGATCACCCTTACTGAACTTCTACCATGACTTCACACGCAACCCCCCACTGCGGATACTTCGCCAGCAACTTCTTGATCACAATCTGCAACGCTGGATCATCCCAACACGAGAGCAAATACTCAAAACCCGGATTTTGCCCCAAATTAAGAGCAACTTTCAGTTTCTGCATCCGCTCCGGTCGCGTATTTGACAAAAGCAACAATCGCCTGATACGACCATTTTTCAGTATTTGGTATGGGTGCGGTGGAACTTTCACCTTCATCAACTGCTTTGACTTCTTCACCTGAAACTGAATTTTAACCAACAACGTAGCAGAATTTCCCTGTTCTAACTGCCCGCTATACCCGCATTTCTCACAAGCTTCAGGTGAAGAAGCAGAGGGAAAAAATTTGGTATTTGAACTCTCCCCCAGCAAGAACTGCGGTCTAAATTATAAGTCTTTAACCGGACACGATATTATCTCTATTGGGTATTCAGACCCCTCCTGAATAAAAGCTACCAAGTTTTTAATTTGATGTGAGTCCTAAACCCAAGTTTGCTGCGGTCAGATGATTACTCTATTTAGCAGTGTGGGAAACACGATAAATCACTCCATTGGTATCATCAGTAAATAGCAGTGAACCATCTGGTGCGATCGCTAAACCAACAGGTCTACCGAACTGTGCAGTTCTGTCTTTAGTCAAAAAGCCAGTCACAAAATCTTCAAATTTCACAGGTTTGCCGTTTTCGTAACGAATCCGCACAACTTTGTACCCCACGGGTGGATTGCGGTTCCAAGAACCCCGCATAGTTACAAAAGCATCACCTTGATACTCTTGGGGAAATTGTTTTGCAGTGTAGAATTTCATTGCTAAAGGCGCACTGTGGGCTGTGTAAGTTAGAACTGGCGCTTGAGTTTTAGCACAGTATTCTTTCTTGGTTGTTCCTTGAGGTTCGGCAGATAAATATACATCAGGACGCTTATCACCCCAACAAAAAGGCCAACCATAGTTTGCATCTTTTACAATGCGGTTCAATTCTTCTAGTGGTTGATCATTTCCTCGCCAATCTGAACCGTGGTCTAATCCCCAAAGCTCGCGTGTTTGGGGATGCCAAGCAAAACCAATAGTATTTCGTAAACCTTTTGCATAGATGGAGCGATTACTACCGTTTGGTCGCGCCTGTAAGAGTGTGGCGTGTTCTGGATTTGGTTCATCACAAGCGTTACAGGTACTCCCTACGGAAATGTAAAGCATCCCATCAGGCCCAAAGGCAATGGTACGGTTCGGGTGTTGTCCAGCATCAGGTAAATCAGAAATGAGAGTTTCCAATTTGCCCTCTGTACCGTCCGATCGCAAGTCCACAGCATATAGGTGCGTATTGGTGACAAAGTAAAGCCTATTTTGATGAATTGTGATACCGTTAACAAATTTTAAACCTTTAGCTACGGTACGTATTTCCTTGGCTCGTCCATCTTGGTTAGTACCTAAAAGCGCAATGACATCACCTTGTTCACGACGAGTAACGTAGACTGTACCATTAGGAGCGATCGCTAAGTTACGAGGATTACCTAAGTCTTTCGCAAATACACTAATTTCAAATCCAGGAGGTAATTGCAACTGTTGCAAAAGAGATTCCTGAAATTCAATTTTTTGCGGTGTTGCTAAGTAACCCTCCACTCGCTCAATTTTTTGTTTTTGTGGCTGTTGTGAATTAGCGGTTTGAGTAATACTTAATATCAAAACACATCCAATTAAAAAGTGCCTCGATTTTTTGATTAATTTCATGAAACCTCAAGTAACAAGTGATAACGTTGCTTTTCTTCAAATCGGCCCGAATCAAACATAATTTAGTAACGGCAATGGAACCAATCAGCTAAAAAGGGGCTTTTAGTGAGTTACATTACCTAAAATTCCAAAAAATCGTATCTATCAAACGAGATATGAAAATTAGTAGAATATACATTAAAAGCTATGCTGTTTGATAGATACAACAAGTTATAAAACTTGGTAAAATGCTGGAGAAAAAAAAGTAATTTAATTGTGAAGTGAGTGTTAAAGAGGAGTGTTAAAGAGCTTTTTGGCTGTTAATTCCTTTATTTTAAGTTTTACACTTGCGGTTTTTCAGCCAGTGAAAGCATTTGAAGGTTTGCAAGAAACCGTGACAATTACGCCAGTTTCCCAATTCTCTGATGTTGACACTGCTTATAAATGGGGATGGGAGAGAGTCGCAGATTATGCGTCCCCGTTTTCAGAAAGTAATTGGTCGTTTGGCAGTATCAATGCAAGGGAATCTTGATCTACACCTTCTGTATTAGTAGATAAGCACCGTCAAGCAGCAATTGCTTTAACTGCACGCTATTCTGAGACAGTGTAATTTTTATCTTTTCCAATCAGCAACTTTGCTCTCAATAATTCTTAATAGACCTCTTGCAAAATTACTTTTATGTTATAGTCAAGGGTTTGCATTTTGGAATTGCTAAATTTAACTCATAGTTATAAATT
>NZ_JACJQM010000021.1:0-122016 GCF_014696655.1 Nostoc sp. FACHB-888
GACACACCAACGAAAAATCTCTCAGATGCACCACACTTAATTTCCATTCTTGGGAACAATGCTTAATTTACATGACTTTGAACCTTAACTGAACCGTATTGATGCACTCACACCCGAAGAACAAGAAAAGTTTCCGCCCGCACCAGATTTTGTTTTAGAGTTAATGTCACCAAGCGATAGTTTGCGAGAAACGCAAACGAAAATGCAGGAATATATCGATAACGGAGTTAAATTAGGCTGGTTAATTAATCCGAAAATGCGTCAGGTAGAAATATATTGTATTGGTAAACCAATAGAAACATTAGTATCTCCACAAGAATTATCAGGAGATGGTATTTTACCAGGATTTATTTTAAATTTACAAATAATCTGGGGATAAATATTTGCGATGCCTGCGGCGGGCTGCGCCTACGCAATTTTGCAACAAGTTGCTGTAATACTTATGGAAACCACCAGTGACTTCTATTGCTGTAAAACTGAAACCGTCCAAAGCCGAGAAATTGTCCGTGAGATTTTTCACCTACTGGGAATGCTGTTACACCCAGTAAGTAGACACCAGAAAAGCTGGGATTCTTCACAGGGCTAAGGGCGATTGTAACTGTCTGTCCCGGAGTAACAGGCGGATCAAAATTCACAGTAACGGTTCGTGTCTTGCGTTCTGCTGTAACTGGGCCTAATGTTAGCCGAGATTCTTTGCGATCGCTGGTTCCGACAAAGGCGCGGGTATCATTAAGATCATAGCGGATGTTTTCTGCTCCTTCCCTTTGTGCGATCGTTACCTTCTGGAGGGATTCTCCAGCATTTTCCGGCACGTTAATCTTGAAATAGTAAGTTGCGCCCCAAACATTCACATCTTTATAAGTAGTTGTTGCCTCAACAAGTTTCGGCGGTTGGACAAAGTAGACTGTGCCATCTCTAAGCTGCACCGCTTGAGTCACGGGAAGGGTTACTCCTCCAATACCGATTGCTAACGAGAGTGTTATTCCAAACAAAGTTGCAACACGCATAATTCAGATATAAAAAACGCACTCATTTCAATTCTAATTCTTTAGGAATGAGTGACTTGGGAATGATAGAAATTTGTTTTTCGCAATCAGAAGATTTCGTGTACCACCAAGCCCAAGCAATTAAAACTGCTTGAAAGGGAAGCCTGACTACGTGTACCCAAGGTGAATTAGGTATATGTTCAATCTTAATAAGATTAACCGCCATATAAATATTGGCAGGGTAGACAGCAATAAAAAGAGCAAGAAGTCCCCAAGCAGCAGCTTGACTTACAGGCGGGACTAATAAGCCGATACCACCCAAAATTTCATAAAAGCCACTAAGATAAACTAATCCTAAAGGGTAAGGAAGTTGCGGAGGTACAATTTTGACATATTCTTCTGGAACAAGAAAATGTGTCACTCCAACCACAATGATGGATATAGCAAGTATGACTCGTAATATTTCCTTATATTTATTCATGGGTTTTGCCTGATTATATACTTGTCCCTATTACTTCAGTTTGATTAATAGATGTTAATCTGTCTTGAGTCAATAGGGGGAAAAATCGGCAAAAATTACTAAAATACCATTGAATTAAGAGATTTATCTATAGCTTTTCCTAAATGAGGTAAATTATAGCCCCCCCCTTCGCTTGCGGGGTGGGGTTCTTGTACCTCACTCAACTGAGAACCGCTATAAGTCCATCACATCCTAAAGCTATGTGACCGATTCTTTAATGCTCACACAGCTACTTATCACTAATTATTCATCAAAAAATGAGCGATGCCTTTAGCCGACTTGCACCCTTCATTCAAGAATATATTTATCATCACCAGTGGACTGAATTACGACCAGTTCAAATTGCTGCTTGTCAAGTTATATTTGACACTGATGCTCATTTGCTAGTTACTGCTGCAACTGCTGCGGGGAAAACAGAAGCAGCCTTTCTGCCAATTTTGACTTTATTACATACCAACCCTGCTACAACTATAGGGGCATTATATATTAGTCCAATCAAAGCTTTAATTAATGATCAATTTGAGCGCCTCAACGACTTACTCAAAGAAGCAGATATTCCAGTTTGGCATTGGCACGGTGATGTTTCTCAAAGTCGAAAAAGCAAGCTTTTAAAGAACCCTCAAGGCATTCTACAAATTACACCAGAATCTTTAGAAAGTTTATTAATTAATAAAAATAACGACCTACTTCGCTTATTTGGTGATTTAAGATTTGTGATCATTGATGAAATTCATGCCTTTATGGGTTCCGAACGCGGTTGTCAAATTATTTGCCAATTACAACGTTTAGCAAAGTTGACGCAAAGGCAACCACGCCGTATTGGTTTATCGGCAACTCTTGGTGATTACTCAATAGCTGAAGAATGGTTGCGTTCTGGAACAGAGAAGCGAGTCATTACACCGCAAGCTGACGGAATCAAACGCCAAATAAAACTAGCTGTAGAACATTTTTATATTAGTGATGAAGTAGATGAATCAGAGGCAACAGCTTATGAACAATATATTTTTAACCTTAGCAAATCTCGCAAATGTTTAATATTTGCTAATAATCGTACGCGAACTGAATCTGTAATAGCATCTTTGCGACAAATTGCCACAGAACAAGGACTACCAGATATATATCATGTGCATCATGGGAGTATATCTGCTAGCTTACGGCAATCTGCTGAAAATGCGATGCGTGAACCCAACAATCCAGCAGTTACCGCCGCTACTCTGACTTTAGAATTAGGTATAGATATCGGTTATTTAGAGCGAGTTATTCAGTTAGAATCACCCTTGTCTGTAGCTAGTTTTTTACAGCGTTTAGGACGTAGTGGCAGGAGAGGTGAAGCTGCCGATATGCGCTTTATCTGTGCTGAAGAGAAACCATTATCAGAAGCTTATCTACCAGAGCAAATACCCTGGCAACTTTTGCAGTCTATCGCTATAATCCAACTTTATTTAGATGAGCAATGGATTGAACCAATCAGACCGATTAAATATCCTTTGAGTTTGCTTTATCACCAAACAATGAGCATTTTAACAGCAACAGGGGAACTTTCACCTAATGCCTTAGCTAAACAAATTTTTAGCTTGCCACCCTTTGTTGCTATTTCCAAAGAGGATTTCCAATTACTGCTGCGCTATTTAATTGATATTGGTCATATTCAGCATACTGAACAAGGTAAATTAATCTTGGGTTTGGCAGGAGAAAAGATTGTGAGAAAATTTCAGTTTTATGCTGTCTTTGCTGAACAGCAAGAATATATTGTTAAACAAGGTGTAACGCAAATTGGCAGTATCGTCACGCCGCCTGCTGTTGGCAATCAATTTGCTTTAGCTGGGAGAACTTGGGAAGTCGTAGAAGTTGACTTTAAAAAAAAGGCTATTTTTGTTAAACAAGCTGAGGGGAAATCTAGTATTTATTGGCGTGGTGGTAGTGGTACTATTCATACCAAAGTTTTACAACGAATGCAACAGGTTCTATTTGAAAATATCGAGTACAGCTATTTGCAAAAAAATGCTTTGCAACGTTTACGTAAAGTTCGCCAATTAGTTAAGCAGGTTGGATTAGATAAACAAAATATTTTGCAATTAGAAAAAGGTAAATGCTGCATTTTCCCCTGGATGGGTACAGTTGGTTACCGCACTTTAGAAAGATTACTCAACTCTTACTGTCGAGAATCGTTAGAAATTATCAGTATTGGCGGAGTAAATCCTTATTATTTGACAATTAAACTAGGCAAGGATAAATTTAAATATCTTTATCCTGAAATTGCTTCATTGTGTGAGCAAAGAATTACCTCAGAAGATTTAGTCAGTACTTCAGAAGCACCGGAAATCCAAAAGTATGATCAATTTATTCCTCATCCACTTTTACGAAAGGCTTTTGCTAGCGATTATTTAGATATGAGAGAGCTAAAACAGCAAGTGGCATTGTGGAGACAATAAAGAAGAAGCTGTTACGCATTCAACTTGAACATTTACATGAAGGCTGATGACTGATAACTGATAACCGTTGACTGTCAACAGTTAACAGAAAAGAGAATAAAAATAGAATTTATAAATTCCACGAATGATTTAGGACTACTATATAATTCTTAAAAATTATTACTAGGTAATCCAGTAACATCAGTTTGCAGAGCAAACAAATCACCAGAGTAGAAACTTTGTTCGATCTCTGCTTGACTGAGTCCAACTGAAGCAGTGGTAATGTAAAGTGTTTGCAAATCTTCGCCGCCAAAAGTACAGCTAGTTGGCACTTGCACAGGTAGCTTTATCCGCAATATCTCTTCACCCTTGGGATTGAAACGAATCACACACCATCCATCCCACATAGCTGACCAAATATGTCCTTCACTGTCTATTGTCAAACCATCTGGGTAGAATGATTCATGAGTTAAATCAACAAAAACCCGGCGATTAGTAATATTCCCTGTTACGGAATTAAAGTCGTAAGCATATATTTTTTGCTGAGGAGAATCTGTTAAGTAAAATGTCTTTTGATCTGGACTCCACCCCAGACCATTAGAGATAGTCAATCCTGTTTCCATTACATGCAATGAACCATCATTGTCATAGCGATAGAGGCTCGCCTGAGGTTTTTCCAAAGAACACATTGAGCCAAACCAAAAGCGGCCTTGAGGGTCACATTTGCCATCATTGAAACGATTATCTAGGAGATTCTCTTCAATTTCCAAAATGGGGTTAACTTCACCTGTCTGGGTGTTGAGAAACGCCAAATGATGGCGCAGTGCCATAATTAATCTATCTTTACCTGCTGTTGCGATCGCACCTACTACATCTCCCACATCAAAAAAGGAACTTTTTCCCGTAGCAGGATGAAACTGATGCACGCGATGGTTATGAATATCAACCCAATACAGTAGGTTTTGAGTTGAGTCCCACATTGGGCCTTCACCTAAGCGGGCACGGGCTTCTAGAACATTGTGGAGTGGATATTGCAACTTGTTCACCATTTACAAAAAGGAATTTCAACGGCATTGACGCAATAAATATGTTAAAAACGTCTGCCTTCCTATTCAAGTAAAAACTGAAGACGTGATGAATTTCTTCTTCCCCAGGTAAAAGAAAAAACTCTTCCTTTTGACTAAAACTCAGATTCCCGACTTATTTAATAAATCGGGAATCTTGTTGTTAAACAGCTTGTAAAATCTCCTCATCTACAGAGAAATCTACTTCAGCTTTGTCTTTTGCATTAGCCAAAAAGTCATTTTCTAAAGAATCTTGTAATCCAGAAATTAAATCATATTCAGGATGCCAGTTTAATTCTGTTTGCGCTTTGTTCACCGAAGCAAAGAAATGCTGCACCCGCATCGGAAAAGCTTTACGCTTGCCGAAATCAAACTTTTTCGGGTCGTAATGGACAATTTTTACAGCATCGGGTGATTTACCAGCCGCTATAGCGCTAGCACGGGCTAAACCATCAAAAGTGACAAAGCGATCGCCAGAGATATTATAAATCTGTCCTATGGCTTGTTCATTACCTAAAACCTGAGTCATTGCTTTTGCTAAGTCTTTTACATGACCTAGCTGCGTGATATGTAACCCATTTCCCGGGATGGGAATGGGGCGATCGCGCACAATTCTGTCAAAAAACCAGCCTTCTAACTCATTATAATTACGAGGCCCGTAAATATAAGTAGGACGAATGGAAGTAAAGGGTAATCCCAATTGAGTCAGATAAGCTTCTGTTTCATGCTTACCCTTGTGGCGACTTTTCGGATCTACCGAATCGCCTTCTACGTGGGGCAATTGGTCAGATTTGAGATACACGCCCGCAGAACTCATATACACAAAATGTTGCACTCGGTCTTGAAAAATTTCTGCCAGTGGTTGAGTATCAGTAAGTTCCCGCGCGTTATTGTCAAAAATGACATCAAAGTTTTCATGTGATAACTTTGCCTTTAATTGAGTAGCATCAGTGCGATCGCCTATAATTTGTCCTACTCCCTCTAAAGAAGGTGCTGGTCGATTTCCCCGATTGAACAGCACCACCTCATGTCCTTGTTCCACTAGTAGTTGAGTCAAATAAACACCAATGAACCGAGTACCACCCATAATGAGAATTCGCATAAATTCACCATTTCTATATCAGTTGTCATTAAAGGAGTAGGGGAAAAGCAGGGGAGCCAGGGCAAGAATAACTGTTGGTATTCCCCATTCCCCACTGCCCACTCCCCAATCTGAGATTATCAGGTTGCAGCATCCATCTGGAACCTCTGACAAAAAGATTGCGTCTGATGTGCTAATCTGGGTGGCTTCCCGTTAATTGATCACAAGGGGAAACTTTTCAGTTAACGTCATCAAGTTGGCCTTTGTATTTTCTTTCCATTTATTCAAGTTAGCTGTGCCCTTGAAATATGCTCTGGTTCATGAGTGGTTGACACCCAAAGCCACCGGTGGTTCAGAACTCGTTGTACGAGAAATTTTGAATCACATTAATGCTGATTTGTATGCCCTCATAGATTTTGAATCCAGCAATCCTGAAAGTTATTTGTACAAGCGTCAAATTGGCAAGACGTTTCTTCAGGACTTTCCCTATGCCCGCAACGGTGTACAAAAATACTTGCCTTTGTGGCCTTTGGCAATTGAACAGCTTGATTTGCGGCATTATGACGTAATTCTGTCTTCATCCCATGCTGTTGCCAAAGGAATCTTGACTACTCCCGAACAGATGCATATTTGCTACTGTCACAGCCCTATGCGCTATGCCTGGGACTTGACTTTTGATTATCTGCGCCACAGCAAACTAGGTAGTGGTTTCCCTGGATGGGTGACACGATATTTATTACATCGTTTGCGCCAGTGGGATGTATTGAGTGCCAATCGCGTTGATTACTTCATTGCTAACTCGCAACATACAGCTCGGCGGATTTGGCGTTGCTATCGCCGAGAAGCAACAGTCATTTACCCACCAGTGAATATTGCGGAATTTCCATTTCTGTCTGAGAAAGAGGACTTTTATCTGACAGTTTCCCGGTTAGTGAGTTACAAGCAAATATCGTTGATTGTCAAGGCTTTTAATCAACTAAAACGGCCATTAGTAGTCATTGGTACAGGAGATGAAATGAACAAGATTCGCGAGATAGCAAACTCTAATATCCAAATACTGGGATGGCAACCCGATAATGTGGTAAAAAAATATATGTCTAGGGCTAAGGCGTTTGTATATGCAGCTTGTGAAGATTTTGGTATCGCCCTAGTGGAAGCACAAGCCTGTGGCACGCCAGTGATTGCCTACGGTGCAGGGGGTGCTCTAGAAACAGTGCGAGATATCCGCTCTGGAGTGGATACAGGGACAGGTATATTCTTCAGGACGCAAACAGAGGCGGCTTTAGTGGAGGCAGTAGAAAAGTTTGAAGTGTATGAGGGTTCGTTCAGTTCCGAGTATATGCGATCGCACGCCGCGCAGTTTTCACCGCAAATCTTTGCAGATCGTTATCTAGATTTTGTAAACAAGTGCAACGAAAAAGACCGTTTTCGGCATAATGGTCTTGGTTAATGTCTTATTTTTTTAGGCTTTTGGCAATTTTCCCCAGAAGCACATCATTTTGGCTTTAATATTGGGACTATGTGTGGTGTGGATTATAAAGGAGTATGATGACTGCCCAGAGCTCACTCCTCTCCGGCAAGCGAGGCGTAAGGCAAGACACCAGAACGTCTACGCGTTTCTTAAAACGCGGTCCAAAAACGAAGACACCAAAAGTTAAACTTAAAGGTTTATCTTTTCAGGGTTTAAACGGAGAGTTTGCCAAACGACTGTTCGATATAGTGTTTTCGCTGTCAGTGTTAATTTTGTTCTTACCCGTCTATTTAATTTTGGCCTTGCTGATTGCTTTCAGCTCAGAAGGCCCAATTTTTTATGTCCAGGAACGGGTAGGGAAAAATTACAAACCGTTTAATTGTATTAAGTTCCGAACAATGGTAAGCAATGCTGACGAAATCCTCATGCAAATGATGGAAACATCGCCTGAATTGCGACAAGAATTTGAAAGCAGTTTTAAGCTGAAACAAGACCCCCGGATTACCAAAATTGGTCGATTTTTGCGAATTACTAGCTTAGACGAATTTCCCCAGTTCTGGAACGTTTTAAAAGGGGACATGAGTGTAGTCGGCCCCCGACCCTTAGTAGCAGAAGAACTGCCAAAATACGGTTCTTACATTGATGAGATTTTAACGATCCGTCCAGGAATTACAGGTTTGTGGCAGGTGTCTGGGCGTAATGATATTCCCTACCCTCGGCGAGTCCAGATAGACCTGCATTATGCTAGGTTTAGGAATCTCTGGCTTGATTTATGGATCATCTTGAAAACTGTTGATGTGGTCATTGTGCCCAAAAATAATGGGGCATACTGAGTAACTACTTAGGGCCGATTCTGTGGGGCAGTTAATGCCCCTAAGTATTAATTATTGCCATAAGACTAAAGAACTATAGGGCTCATATTTGATTTTTGAACAAAACTCAGTACACCTTTATTCCTTCTTCCCAGTCCCTAATCCCCAGTCCCTTACCTCTATGAGTGATTCTCCAAATCAAAGACGCTTGATAGCGCAGCGTATACCCTTCGGGATGCTTCGCTTAGAGCGACGCAGGAGCGTCTGACTCGCTACCGCTTCGCTATCGGATTGCTATATAACAGTCCTAAATCATTTGTAAAAAAAATTAACCGCAGACGCGACCCGACGCCGTTGACGGTTAACAGTCTTTCGTGTTATCCAATCCCCTTTTACAGGTAAGATGAGCTTAAGTGTTTCCATTTAGCTAAAATTCCTTTAAGTCTGTTTGTAGTTCATTTTGCTCTTATTCTGATTTTTGCAATAAATATAATTTCAAATACTTATTTTATTCAGTCTTCATAAAACCAGATATATATAAAATTTTGACAAAAAAACAACGAACACAAAAAGAATGTTGATTTATTTGTTAAAAGAAAAAATATACATAATCAAACAAATTAAACAGTTTCGATATATTTAAGCTTGGACTTACGTGTTAAATTAATCTTTATTAAGTATATTTATTTAGGAGAAAAGTATCCTAACAACAATAACTCGTAGGTTTACCATTAGGCAATTCAGCAATTAGTTGCTAAGTTGTATCAGATTGTTTGTAACTTTTTAATCAAAGGCAATAAGGGATAATTGAGCATGACGCAACAGAAACGAGCATTAATTACTGGTATTACTGGGCAAGATGGTTCATATTTAAGTGAGTTTTTGTTGGAACAAGGTTATGAGGTTCATGGCATTATTCGCCGGACTTCTACCTTTAACACAGACCGCATCGATCACATTTATGAAGACCCCCATAAAGAGGGAGTGCGGTTATTTCTTCACTATGGTGACTTGACAGATGGTACGACGTTGCGACGCATTTTAGAAGAAGTCCAGCCAGTAGAGATTTACAACCTGGGCGCTCAATCTCATGTCAGAGTAAGCTTTGATTCACCAGAATACACAGTGGATGCTGTCGGAATGGGGACGTTGCGTCTTTTAGAAGCAATTCGGGACTATCAACACCGTACCGGAATTCAGGTGCGATTTTACCAGGCGGGTTCTTCAGAAATGTACGGTTTAGTACAAGCAATACCTCAAACTGAGACAACGCCCTTTTATCCCCGCAGCCCTTATGCCTGTGCGAAAGTTTACGCCCACTGGCAAACTGTAAATTATCGTGAGTCTTATGATTTATTTGCTTGTAACGGCATACTTTTTAACCACGAGTCACCACGGCGGGGTGAAACCTTTGTAACCCGCAAAATTACTAGAGCAGTGGCTGGTATCGTTGCTGGGAAGCAGAAAAAAATTTACATGGGTAATCTAGACGCAAAGCGAGATTGGGGCTATGCGAAGGATTACGTCAAAGCAATGTGGTTGATGTTGCAGAAAGACCAGCCAGACGATTACGTAATTGCTACTGGTGAAACCCACTCGGTGCGCGAGTTTTTGGAACTGGCATTTAATTACGTAAATCTCAATTGGGAAGATTATGTAGAGTTTGATGAGCGTTACCTCCGTCCATCTGAGGTAGAGTTGTTGATTGGCGATTCTACCAAAGCACGGCAGAATTTGGGCTGGGCACCATCAGTAACCTTTAAAGAATTAGTTTCATTAATGGTAGAAGCAGATTTACAAGCATTGGGTCAAACTTCACCCAATGGAAATGGTTCACAATTCCCATTAGATATTGCGACTATTCGTCAACAACTAGGCGCTTTGCACTTCTGATTTGCACCACAGAGGATAAAAATATGACCGCCTTAACATTAAAAAATAAACGCATTCTTGTCACTGGTGGGTCGGGGTTTCTAGGTCGTCGGGTGATAGATCAACTGTGTAAAGCAGGGGCTAATCATGAGAAGATTACAGTAACGCGATCGCGCGATTGTGATTTGCGTGTTTGGGAAAATAGCCAACGTGCAGTTGACCAGCAAGACGTAATTATCCACCTAGCAGCTCATGTTGGTGGCATCGGTCTGAACCGCGAAAAACCCGCAGAGTTGTTCTACGATAATTTGATCATGGGTACGCAGCTAATTCACGCTGCCTATCAAGCTGGAGTAGAAAAATTCGTTTGTGTTGGCACAATCTGCGCCTATCCTAAATTTACTCCAGTGCCATTTAAAGAAGACGATCTTTGGAATGGCTACCCAGAGGAAACCAATGCCCCCTACGGAATTGCTAAAAAAGCGCTTTTAGTTCAATTGCAATCTTACCGCCAGCAGTACGGTTTTAATGGAATTTATCTACTGCCAGTGAATCTATATGGCCCAGAAGATAACTTTGACCCTGGAAGTTCTCACGTTATTCCAGCGTTAATTCGCAAAGTTCACGAAGCCCAAATTCAAGGAGAAAAGCAACTCCCAGTTTGGGGTGATGGCAGCCCCACCCGCGAGTTTCTATATTCAGAAGATGCAGCGCGGGGGATTGTTATGGGAACTCAATTGTATAACGAATTGGAACCAGTTAACTTGGGAACAGGTTATGAAATCTCCATCCTTAATTTAATAACTCTAATCTGCGAATTGATGGAATTTAAGGGTGAAATTGTATGGCAAACTGACAAGCCTAATGGTCAACCCCGTCGCTGTTTAGATACTGAACGGGCAAAGCAAGCCTTTAATTTCACGGCTCAGGTGGGCTTTGAGCAAGGGTTAAAGAATACGATTGAGTGGTATCGTCAACACGCTGCATAACCATGTATTAGTAAATGTAGAGTGTTATAAGCTGGGCAATGCCCAGCTTATTTTTTTGGCGCATAAATATTTCATGGACAAAGTTAATCATCAATTAAATAAAGCAGAACTACGGCGCACTCTACTTAAAACCCGTCAATCAATGCCCGTTCGAGAGTGGAGAGAAAAAAGCGATCACATTTGCTCTCATTTACAAAACTCTACTTCGTTCTCCCAAGCAAAAACAATACTTGCTTATTTCAGCTTTCGTCAAGAACCTGATCTCAGTCCACTATTTGCGAACACCAAATACCGTTGGGGATTTCCTCGCTGCATTGATAAATCTCTATGTTGGCATATTTGGACACCTGAAGATTCTGTCCAAAGCGGCACTTATGGCATTACTGAACCACACCCCGACACTCCAATCTTAGATGTTGCCGAAGTAGATTTAATTCTCGTCCCCAGTGTCGCTTGCGACCATCAAGGATATCGCCTGGGTTATGGCGGTGGATATTACGATCGCTTGCTCAGTTTACCGCAGTGGCAGACAAAGCCGACTATCGGAATTATCTTTGATTTCGCCTATTTGTCCCAAATACCTATTGAAACTTGGGATAAACCACTACAAGCTGTTTCTACGGAAACCGGATTGACTCAGAAAGGCTAAGGCTTCAGGATGATGAAGACATACCATCAAATATTTTATGGCTAATCCAACATCATCTACCACTGAGCAGGAAGCAATAATCGACGAGATTATCGCAACTAGCCTCCAAGCTCAACAAAAAACCGGCCCAGACCTCCGCCAAATTCATAGCAAAAGTCATGGACTCCTTTCAGGAGAGTTTATTATTGAACCCAATCTTCCTGAAGACCTGAAAGTAGGTTTGTTCAAAACGCCCCAAACTTATCCTGTGTGGATTCGTTTCTCTAATGGTGGTGCGCCTCAAAAGCGTGGTCAATTTAACTCCGATAGCCAACCGGATGTTCGTGGTATCGCCATCAAGGTGATGAATGTGGAGGGGCAAAAAGTGCTGGATGACGAAGAAAAAACTCAAGATTTTATACTCAACAATTATCCTACTTTTTTGACCAAAGACGTTCGTGATTACGCTGATCTTTCCAGAGCAGGTAGTGGAGAACTTAGCCCAGAGCGGATGCAGGAACTTGGTTACGCCTTTGCTATCTTGCAAAAAATTGGCAGCCAGAAGGTAGGAAATCCGCTTTTGATTCAATATTGGAGCATGGCTCCCTTTAAGTTTGGTAATCGCATTGTAAAATTGTCTGTCAAATCTCAACAACCTGAACAACCACCCGAAACACTTCCCGAATCAGAAAATTACCTCCGAGAAGCGTTGGTGAAATATTTGACTGAAGAAGGTCGAGAAGCATCTTTTGACTTCTTCATTCAGTTTTATGTAGATGACGAAAAAACGCCAATTGAAGACCATGTTAAAGAATGGCAAGAAGCAGATTCACCGCTTATTAAAGTTGCAACTATCCGCATTCCCAGCCAAACATTTGACTTTGAAGAACGCAAACGTTTAGATGAGGGTATATTATTTTCTCCTTGGCATACACTGCTAGATCATGAGCCTGTTGGAAGCGTGAATCTTTCTCGCAAGAGGCTTTACAGCGAACTTGCAAAGTATCGACGAGAACAAATTGCCCAACGCTTGCGGGAACCACAACCTTATGTAGCGGTTGAAGGTTAACCACTGTAAATTGGCTGAAAACTGCCAGATAATAATTCAAAATTCAAAATAAAGATATTTTCAGGCGGGTATTTAAACCCCAACTAAAACCGAGCGGAGTCGGAGCAACCGTTGCTCCGGCCTATATTTATGCTTAGGGTATTAAACCTAGAACTCTTGCAAAAGTGTTTTGTGGTATGATTAAAAATTTGACAATTTGCAATTAGAAAATTTAATTAGCAGTGAGATTCGGGAGAACTAAACAGCTTACCTCAAGGAAATTTAAGCGAATAACTGGAGTAAGCCGTCAAACCTTTGAGCGCTTCTTAAAAATCGAAATTCAATCTTTAACAGAACTTTTATTTGTACTCGAATGAGTGCGAATACGAATTCAATCATCGTGACAAAGATTTGTTTCAATTATTGTTGAAATTACTCGCAAAGAAACCGTCGTTATATCTCAAACGACGGTTTATTCAATAATTCTTCGTTTCTTATCCCAAACTCACTTTACTTTAAATGTTCGGTAAAAAATGACGTGAGTTTATCAAAGGGAATTAACTCAACTCTGTCATATAAATCAACGTGTCCTGCTTTCGGAATGATATACAATTCTTTGGGTTCGGCTGCACGTTTGTAGGCATCCTCACTAAACTCTCTTGAGTGAGCCTGATCGCCCGTGATCAAAAGCATAGGACGAGGGGAAATCGTTTCTATGTCATTAAACGGGTAAAAATTCATAAACTTAACGTTACTGCTTAACGTCGGGTGCGTTGTGAGTTCCGGCGACCCTCCTTTTGGAGTGTATTCACCTCGCGGAGTGCGGTAGAAATCATAAAACTCACGCTGGATAGGGTGTGTGTTTTCATCTAATCTATGTACAGTCCCACTCGTGTATTTGGTTTCACCATCGGTAAACTCTACATAACGTTGCTTTGCAGCCTCCTCCTGGATTTTCTTTCTCTGCTCAAGGGTCAGCGAATGGTTAAGTGCATTTCGGTTAGCTGCTCCCATATCGTACATGCTGACAGTTGCGATCGCTTTCATTCGCGGATCAATCTTAGCGGCACTGATAACAAAGCTTCCGCTACCACAAATTCCAATTATTCCGATTCGGTTTCTATCAACAAATGGACGGGTGCCAAGAAAGTCAACTGCTGCACTGAAATCTTCAGAATAAATATCAGGCGCAACAGCGTTGCGTGGTTTGCCCTCACTCTCGCCCCAGAAAGACAAGTCAAGAGATAAAGCCACAAACCCTCGTTCAGCCATATTTGTAGCATACACGTTGGCACTTTGTTCTTTTACAGCTCCCATAGGATGCCCAACAATAATCGCCGAATGTTTTTTACTCTGATCTAAATTCTTGGGAATAAATAGATGCCCCGCAACATTCATTTTGTATTGGTTTTTAAAAGTAACCTTATACATCGTAACGTTGTCGCTTACCTTAAAAGTTGTATATCCCTTTGGTGTTATTTGTTCCATTTCTTCCATTTCTTTTGTTTTTTCTGATTGTCCTTTTTGTTCTGTTTGTGTGTAAGCTTGCCCGCTTATCATAAGAGCCATCATCGGTAAAATTAATATATAGTTCATATAATTTCTCCCCTTTCCATTGTGAGATTTACAGATTGAAATTGTTGCTCTATTAATCTTAAATTTCTCCAAATATCAATCTGGTTTTATCAGCAGCGTTTCTATCGTTTGCTGTATGAGTTCAATTATGCAGGCATGGAAACGGATAGCGTGAGGACGTTCATCGAAAAAAACCGGACAATTCTCCAAAAAATCGCCGTGCAATGTGCTGAACAGAAACAGAATGTTTAATATAAATTTATGAACCAAAAGGAAGCAGAATTTGAAAAGCGAAAGATGCAGATCAATCGGGAAGAGCTGATCGAAAGAATGATTCGTCTCGCTCCTGAAAACAGCCTTTTGGAAGTGTTTCCGGGCATTTTCATATATCAATCGTCGAAACCGACCGAGAGTCAGGTATCCGTATTAAAGCCCGCCTTCTGCGTCATAGCGCAGGGCAGCAAGGATGTGCTTTTGAACGATGAATTATTTCACTATGATTCCGGTCATTACTTAATCTCGACACTTGATTTGCCGATTATGAGTAATGTCGTCCAAGCGTCCGAGGAAAAACCTTATTTGAATCTTCGGATAGACCTCGACCCGGCACTTGTTGCTGCGGTGATGATTGAATCCGGCATCAAAACAAACAAAAGCGGTGCCGGAGTCAAGGCGATGGATGTTAGCCCGGTTGATGCCGATTTACTCGATGCGGTCGTCAAATTAGTAAAACTATTTGACACGCCGGACGAAACAGAGTTTCTCGCGCCGCTCATCATCCGCGAGATCATCTACCGACTTTTAAAGGGAAAACAGAGCGCACGCCTGGGTCAGCTTATCACTACCGAAAGCGACGCGCAGCGCATCTCCAGGGTTGTCAAGCAAATCCGCGAGAACATTGATCAGCCGCTGAAAATCAAAGATACAGCCCGCGAACTCGGCATGAGCGTGTCAGGCTTTCACCAACATTTTAAGTCCGTCACGGCGATGAGTCCCTTGCAGTTCCAGAAACAAATACGGCTTCAGGAAGCACGCCGTCTGATGCTCGGCGAAAACATGGATGTGGCGAGCGCCAGCTTTCGGGTCGGTTACGATGACGCGTCTTATTTCAGCCGGGAATATAAAAAACTATTTGGTATTCCCCCGCATCGTGACATCGCCAAGCTGCGGAGCAATTTAGGGCAATAAGAATTGTACAGGTTTATTGTGCAAAAAACTAATACAAAATAACTCTTGCATAAATATTTTCTGGTATAATCATGGGTTATTCTTCTTGGCTTAGAGAAATATAAATAGTCGCAATTTACCAAGTTTATAATATTAACTGTTGCTGAAGAATACCATTTAGAAATTTGATATAGCTAACTGATTCAGCAAATTACTAATTGATGAATTTCTGCAATTCCTTAATAACCTTTATCTGCTATAACTTTAAGTAAGTCTCCAAACCTTACACTACTGATTTTAAATAGCCTAAAATCATTAATTCTTACCTTTCCATGCCCTAAACAAATAAGCTGACCACTTTTTTGGCATTTAACAGTCACTACTTATAAATATTTACAAAGCTCGGAAATTTATTAATCCAATGCTGAACTTGAAAAAATCACGATCGCAGATTCTGCTAATGTATGTGCTATTGGGAGCGATCGCACTGGTGATGCTCTTTCCTTTACTGTGGCTGGTTAGTACAGCCTTGAAATCGCCTACAGAAAATATTTTGCAGTCGCCGCCACAGTTATTGCCTGCCTCACCAACACTAGATAACTTCTTTAGTGTATGGAACTCTTTACCTTTTGGGCAATATCTGTATAACAGCACTTTGGTTTCAGTGCTGACTGTGGGCTTAAATTTACTATTTTGCGCTTTAGCTGCCTATCCGTTGGCAAGGTTATCATTTGTCGGGCGAGACTGGATTTTTGTAGCGATCGTCTCTACGATTATGATTCCCTTCCAAATCGTGATGATTCCCCTTTATATTTTGACAGTCCAGTTGGGTTTGAGAAATAGTTATCTAGGGATGATTTTTCCGAGTTTAGCTTCTGCTTTTGGCATTTTTCTATTACGCCAAGCTTTTATGAGTGTGCCCAAAGAGATAGAAGAAGCCGCGCGGATGGATGGCAGTTCGGAGTTAGGTTTGTGGTGGCATGTGATGTTACCAGCAGTTCGCCCAGCATTGGTAACTTTAGCTATTTTTGTATTTATTGGTGCTTGGAGTGATTTTTTGTGGCCTTTAATCGTCATCCAAGACGAAAATTTATACACTCTCCCCTTGGGAGTTGCCAAGCTGGCAGGCACATTTTCTCTTGACTGGCGCTTGGTAGCTGCTGGTTCAGTGATTGCGATCGCCCCAGTATTATTACTATTTTTGTTTTTACAACGTTACATTGTCCCCACGGAAACTGGTAGCGGGGTCAAAGGTTGAATAAGAAAGTGGAGATGAGGGAACGCAAAGAAAAACTAGTGACTAATGACTAATTCAATAAGCCCCAGTCTTTTTTAAAACTACCCAGATAGTTTTAACAATCAGACTCAGGTCATAAGTTACAGACCATTTGCATTGATAATCTATATCCATCTTGACAATGGTTTCAAAGTCTGTAATGTTAGAACGTCCATTAGCCTGCCATTCTCCGGTAATGCCTGGTTTGACTCGCAATCTATCCCAGTGGTGTGGATCGTAATTGCTGACTTCATCAGGAGTGGGTGGACGAGTACCAACTAAACTCATGTCCCCTACCAGAACATTCCAAAATTGGGGAAATTCGTCTAAACTGGTACGCCGCAAAAACTTACCGACAGGAGTAATGCGAGGATCGTCGACAGATTTAAAAATGTGACCTTTGGCTTGGTTTTCAACCAAATGCTTGAGTTTATCGGCATCGACGATCATGGAACGGAATTTCCAAATGCGGAAAGTTTTTCCGTTCAAACCACAGCGAATTTGGGAATAAAATATTGGACTTGGCTCATGAATAAAGGTAGCAATCGCCAGTGGAATTGCTACCATAAATGTAATAATCAGCCCTACAATGGCTCCAATAATGTCAATTAATCGTTTTCTTACGCTTAAAGTTGACGGGTGTAAAGGCTGTTGCGAACAATTAACTGAATAAAGATAAAGGTGATTCACTAGGACTAACTTATCTACAACAGGACTTTTTGATCAGTAGTGTAGACATGAACACAATGTTTAGTCGATTTTTACTGCTTTTATCATTACCACCGAATATGATGAATATACACAAAAGTTGAACAATATAAAAACCGAAAATCTAAAGTTTACAAAATCTTTCAATTAAGGTGGTAGATCGTAAAGTTACAGTATTTTTTTCATCTAATAAAAATATAGTGTTCTGGATACACATTTAAAATATTACAGTGTTGAGAGCAGAAAGCCCATCAGGATGTGACCGACTCAGAAAGACACATCCGTGATGCATTAATCTCAATGATTAACCTCTAAAGCAAAATTCACTAAGTATGGTTCCTCCAGTGATTGCTGATTACTAGCTTTGATCGCATCTAGATAGCGGCGCAAAGATAACAGTTGTTGGGAATTGGGACGATAAGTGAGACTCCCTTGTTTTTCAAAAAGTGGTGCTGTAGTGATCGCCTGATAGTCAGGATTTTCTTGCGAACTCTGAGTGAGCCAAGTTGAATCTGTAACTGAAGGTATCAAACCCGAAGGTAGTTCACCTTCCAAAAAAGCCAGCAGGCGTTGCTGACAAGTGCGAGTATTGATCCCACGACCCTCAAATAGCTGGATAACTTCACCAAAAGATAAAGCTCGGTCTGGTAGCAGCCGCAGCAATTCTGTAAATAAGAAATAATCAGTGTATTGTTGCCTGGGTATATCTAATATCTGGGGATGCAGAGGCAGCATCGCTAAACCATAAGCAACCCGACTACAATTGGGAGCGCCGTTTTCGCCGAGATATAAATCTTGAATAATCTTGGCACCGGGGAGTTTTTGCCGTAGCCATCGGTTTACCGTCCCGACACAAGCCAACCCACCAGTCAGAATCGCTTGATTAATGGATTCTGTGGGGATGCCACGAGCTACCAACAACTTGTTGAGTTCTCGGTTTAGGCGACGCACAAAGGGGACAAATACGTGGCTTTCTAAGTCTCGTCGCTGCAAAATCCATTGCTGATCGGCCAATTCCAGGGTAAAAGAATCTTGGTGTTGCAAAATCAGCTTTAGAGCTAGGGCGGCATCTAATACCGCCTGTCCCAGTAGAGAACTTTCTAGACGCTGCTGGAGGCGAATCCGAGCAGTGATATCTGGTTCCCCGACTCTTGGTAGTTCTAATTCTTCCAACCCTAAACTCTGCCAACGCATTTGGTCTAAACCGGGAATTGACGGTTGCCATTGCCAAGGATTACTGATAATAGTTTTGCCATCGCTTGGTGTTTCTTGGCGTGATTGCCGAGATTTCGGTGGCAATAGCAGGTGGCAGATAATATCTTGTTCAATTCCCTTGCTAGCATAGGCAAAACTATGGAGCATGAAATCATTGTATGTCAATTGCACCAATGTTTCTGGGACATCAACCAGCAACATTTCTGTGGTAGATGTTCCAATGTTAATGACAAGGGTATTGCCAACAATGGGATGTTCGCTGGTTTTTGCAGGATAAGAACCCTGAGGTTGGCTTAATTTTACTTGCTCACCGTTAGCAGCATCGAGTTCTGGGAGTAAACTAGCGATCGCTTCTTCTACAAAAAAGACTTGCTGCGGATGTTGGATGAGTTTACTGGTGAGTAAAGCTTCCCGTACATTGAAGCGGTATGATTCCGACCAACTAGATGGACATGTGCAAATTACACCAGCAATATTATTGATAATCTTGGGAAAATCTTGTTCGCTGATCCCCACAGCAGCAGCCATTAAACTAGGGGTGGTACAAGTTTTTTCGGATTTGAGGGTTAATAGTAGCTTAGAGAGCGATCGCACAATCCAAATCAAAGGGCCTGCCGAAAATTCATTTAATTGCAAAACAGGTTCCCATTTCTGTCGTTCACTCTTGTAGGGAATGGCTACTTGTAAATAGGGCTTTAACTGCGCCGAGTAGAGATTATTTTTTCTTGCATCTGCTGTTGATCTCCGTGTTACAGGAGTGGTGGCCGAGCGATCGGGCACTTTATCTTGGGCAACAGCCGCAGGTGCTGTCTGTTCATGTACTTCAATACTTTCGTTTTCTCCGTGGGGAACAGAAGCTGTAGGTAGATAAACTTCTGTTGGTAAACGAAATGATTGTTGAAAGGAAGTTGTTCCCGGCGGATTTTCTGATGACCAGTAGATAGGATGTACAACAAAAGTCGAGCGATTTAATAATGCGGCAGAAATTCCTGTTGTACCTAAATCAATTCCTAAATACCAGACTGATTCTAGAACATTGAGCGATTCTGGATTATTGATGGAGTTAGAAATTGGAGGTAAAGAACTTTCTTCAACAGGAGTTATAACTTCCTTTTTTCGTTCAGTTTCTACCTGGGGGACTGCCAAACTGGAGAAAGCAGCAGTTGAGCTATTTTCTACTATTTGAAGATTTTCTGTTTCCGTTTCAGGGGAAGTTGTGGAGATTGTGTCTTGAGTTTTATCATTTAGTTCTGAGAAAATATCCAAGTTGTTAGCTGGTTGGGACTCAGAATTTAGCTGCTGATCAAAATTAGCCAAATCCCGATCTAATTGCTGCAACTGTTCTTCATCTAAAGAAATATCAAGTATGGCTGGAGCCTGGTTTGACTCAACACAAAGCAAATTTTCTTGTGGCGAAGCAGCAATGTAGTTATCTGAAGATGGTTCTGGTTGATCATCATTAATTAATACTTCTGGTGTGGCGATACCTTGGGTAGGCTTTGCCAACGCAATTTCCGCAAATTCCTCTGCTTCTGGAGTAACTGGTGCTGTAGTTGTGGCATCCTCCGCAGAGAATGACACTTCTAGCAGTTCCTGATCATCGCCTGCATCAGGCAATAGGTCAGTTAGGGTATTAATTGTATCAACACTAGCTGGCTGAGTGTCGATTTGCGCGGGAAAACTGTCTGTTTGTGGCAGAGAGTTGCTAAGAGGCGAGTTTAGGTCAGTCTCCTCTGCAAAAAATAGTTCTTCCTGTGTTTCCGATGATGAATCTGTGGTTTCTACTAAAGTCTCTTGGGATGAAAGACCCATATCTGATGTCACAACAGGAGAATTCACAGTTGCAGGGACAGATGAATTCTCAGCGATGTTCAACGTTGATTCTGAGGCAGTGGCAACCTCAAGGCTTGGATTATTAACATCACCAGTACCAAACAAACTGGCGTAAAGCTGATCTACTTCATCACCTATTAACGCAGAAATATCTTGCGATAATTCCGTCGGGGTTTCAGAAGATTCAGATGAGTCTAAGCCAAGCTGTAACATCACTGCATCTAAATCCTCTGTGAGAGTAGTCTCCTGTTGCTCAGAATTAATTGTAACTGAAGATGAAGTTTCTGATTGTAGAAACTCCAAGGGTTGGGCTGCAACTCCAGCAGGAATCTCGCCTGAGTCAACCAATGATGCTTGTGTATCAGATTCGACCTCAAGGAAAGATGGCTGGGAACTTGGGGATTGTTGCTGCAAATGCTGGGTCAAATTGTTGATAAAGCTGCCCATCAACTGTTCGCCTTGCATTCCCTTGCTATGCATTCTTGCCAGCGCTTGCGACAGGGATTCGTCATAAGTATTAATGTTGCGCTGTAGTGCTTCAAATACTACATTTACAGTCCCATCTAATGATAATAGGTGTTGATCCAACTCCCTAGCCAGCTGCGTTAAGCGCTCCACACGGTCTGGTGATTCTAATAAAGGTTGAGTTGCAAAAGTTGCTGGTTCTGAGTTTGCAGTATTTTCTCCTGAAGAACTGGCGGAATTTTCCCACGTCTGTGCTAGTGGTGTTAAAGCTGGCACAAGACGACTCATGAGTACCTGTAAAAACTCGGTAATCACCTGCTCTTGGTTTGTCAACTGCTGCGCTAAGGAGTAATTTTGCAATCGTCTTTGCTCTAGCTGCCGAATTTCCTGTACGAGAGTGGCTCGCTCTTGCAAGAGCAATTCTAATTCCGATCGCAATGGCTGGATCAAGCTCGAAAATTCACTTTTTAATTGTTCTGCCCCAACAGTACTCTGTTCCTGATAGAATTCGAGCGGCGGTAATGGATACTGGTTATTATCTTGGTCAAGAAATTTTGTGAATAAAGGCGATGGCGGTTCTTCAGAAGATTGATCTGAGATGTCGCTCTCTAATGCTTCTTTTTCTTGTAGTTTCACCAAGAAGTTGCGAATTCGTTCTAAAACCTCTTTATGCTCCTGCGCCTGACCAGGCAGAAATCTAGACAGGCGCTTGCCACCACTGGCAAGTAAGTTGTCAATGTCTGCGATCAGCTTTTGAATTTCATCTGCACTGGAAGTCACTTTTATCACCTTACCTAAAAACGTCTGTCACCTAATGTGACAATTACTTTACAATCACCGTACCCCTACGGGTATCTTGCTACGCGCAGCGTCTCCCATAGGAGAAGTTTTGAGTGACAAAAGCCGCTGCTTGTGCTTGTGACTGTCATTATGTTATGGATTACTGGGAGTCGTGGCAATCTTCAGTCAGCGTTTGTTTAAGAAGCTTTGTTTTGCAGCTCATTAAGTTGCCTATTTTTGAAAATCGCTAAAATACCTGAGCAATAATTTACTCCCTTTAGTATCATTAGTATTGTTTGCCTATATTTTTAACTAAACTAGCAGAAGTCTCTCGCTTACCTGATAGGAGAGTGATTGGATAGCAGTTTCTTTAAGTCGCCTCTGCCGACGCCACTTTCTGATGGGAGAAACCCCAAGACCACTGCCGATAACTTTTTGCTCCCGCAAGAGGTCAGAGGACATGGAGAAAACAAACTCTTTTTCTGGTATGATTTTATATCTTGCCCATATTTCGACTCCGCTCGACAACCATCAATGCCGTAAGCGAAAACCAAGCTGATCGGTACACATTGCAAGAGAAAGATTTGGATCTTGGGAATTAGGACTCCTAACAAGAGGAGGGAATGTAATACCAATAAGGACTATGGAGTTCGGTAGTCTATTCCTGATGAATTAGGACTTAGACTATACCGCCTAGCGGTTAGTATGTGTTAGTTTACCAAATTCGGCCTCAGTCCCCCGCCATAACACTACTTTGTTTTAATGGTGGGTACTTCACACTTATAGGTAAAGATTATTTAGAAAAACGTTCTTGTCGCTTTCTTATTTAGCATAGTTTAGTTTTCTTTTTAAAAGGGAGCTGTGCTTTGATAGCTTAAGCTGAAAATGGCGGTCTTGTTTTTCGTGTGTATATAGCAGCTTCAATTAAAGATGTCGTAATGGAAGACCGATATAGCTTGCAAGCACAGGCTAATTCCTGGATGATCACGTCGTCGGCTCCCTTTTTTCAAGGGTTGCCAGAAACTGTTGTGGAATCAGCCCTGAGCCATCTTGCTACCCGCACTCACCCAGCCAATCAGGTAATTCTACTGGAAAATGACTGGGGTGGTTCTGTGTATTTTATTTTGGACGGATGGGTAAAAATTCGCACCTACAATCTGGAAGGAAAAGAGGTAACGCTGAATATTCTTGGCAAAGGGGAATTGTTTGGTGAAATGGCAGCGCTAGATGAAGTTCCTCGATCCACAGATGTGATTACCTTGACCCCAACGGTAATTGGTAGTATGCCTGCTCAGGATTTTGTCAAGTTACTTCATATAGAACCCTTGGCGGGAGTTCGATTGGCGCAACTAATGGCACGACGGTTGCGGCAAGTAAATCGCCGATTGAGGTTGCGGGAATCTGATAGCCAGTCACGAGTGGCAGATACGTTGCTATTTTTGGCAGAAGGACAGGGAAAAAAAGGGCAAACAGGAATCGAAATCCCCAATTTACCTCATCGGGAATTGAGTAGTTTGAGCGGACTGGCGCGGGAAACTGTGACACGAGTGTTGACAAGGCTAGAAAAAAAAGGCTTGATTAAACGGGATCAAGACACTATTTGTATTCCCGATTTGTCAGCCTTAGAAAGAATGATAGTTTAAAAACTTGTCAGATATGAGTATTTTAGATTCTCTGCCAAACGAGCCGGAGGAAAATCCATCCCCTGAGTCTCCAACTCCCCACAATCATTGGTTAGACAAAGAACAGCAGTTAATGCCTCCTCAAATCAAGGCTGATGCGCCTTTGAGGATGGTGGAAACGGCGTTTTTAGCCAGTACTGCGAGCTTGATTTGGTTTATTAATTTCTACTTTCCCTTAGGTCCAGTTTTACGGATATTTTTTCCGGTGCCGATCGCTCTAGTTTATCTGCGTTGGGGCAGGCGTGCGGCATGGATGGCAGCACTCACTTCCGGCTTACTGCTGACGGTACTAATGGGGCCAGCCCGCAGTTTGCTGTTTGTCATGCCCTACGGGTTCATGGGTGTGCTTTTGGGAGCGACATGGTATCGTCGTGTTCCCTGGATTGTTTCTATCACTTTGGGTACGTTGTTGGGTGCTTTGGGAGTCTTTTTTCGGCTGTGGTTGCTGTCTGTTCTGTCGGGTGAGGACTTGTGGATTTATGGAATTACCCAGGCGACTAGGATCATAGAGTGGGTATTTTTGAGGCTGAGTTTGTTGGCGAGTCCCAGTGTGTTTTTGATTCAAGTGGTGGTGATCGGTCTAATTTTACTCAACAACTTTATTTACCTTTTTTTGGTACACCTAGCATCATGGTTGCTTTTTGATCGTCTGGGTAACCCCATTCCCCGTCCACCACGCTGGGTACAAGTTCTCATAGATTATGAAGGATAGTTATTGGTCATTAGTCACTTGTCATTAGTCATTTGTCCTTGGTTAAATAATGAGTCCTAACTAATCACCAATGCTCCATGCCCAATTCCCAATGCCCAATTCCCAAATTCGTATTTATACCCAAAAAGCACAGGGTGAAGAATGGCTACGACGGTATAGTGGTTCTCTACCCATATTTGCCTGTGTTTTAGGATTTACTGAAACTGGTTTAATTCCAGGGATTTCAGCAGCAGGTCGCACTCCAGAAGATCGGAAATATACTGCTTGTGCCGATGCTGAGTTTTTGTACTATGGCCCAGAACATAAAGCCCAATATCCCCTACCACCATTAGCTGCTGGGGCTTCGCCTGTGCTGATTTCTCGCGCTGTATTTGAGTCACTAAATATACCAGTTCATTTGTTTAATGCTGGTTTACCCCAGCCTCCTGCTGTGCCAGCAATTGATTTAGGTGGCGCTCCTGCTCACTGTTTAAGTGGAGGTGCTGCTATGGAAATAACAACAGTACACCACTTGTTTAAACAAGGGCTACTTTGGGGAGAACGCCTTGCTGCCAATATCCAACAGGGGTATCTAATAATCGGTGAGTGCGTCGTCGGAGGTACTACAACTGCCTTGGCAATCTTAACTGCTTTGGGTATAGATGCTGCCGGAAAAGTCAACAGTAGCCACCCTATTTGTAACCACGTGCAAAAATGGGCACTAGTGCAAGCTGGGCTGGAGAAGATGATGGGGAGCAGGGAGCAGGGAGCAGGGGGAGATGAGGGAGCAGGGGAAGAAAATTTTACTTTGTCCTCGTTATCCTCCTCATCTTTTCCAGTTAACCCCTTGCAACTCGTCGCTGCTGTGGGTGATCCGATGCAAGTAGTGGTAGCTGGGATGGCGATCGCTGCTAGTCGTAGTTGTGGTGTAATGCTTGCTGGTGGAACGCAAATGCTAGCGGTTTATGCGCTAATAAGTGCGATCGCTCAAGCTTATGCCTTATCATGGCAACCAGAAGAAGTAGTTGTGGGCACAACTCGCTGGGTAGCAGAAGACCCTACTGGCGCTACAGTTGATTTAGCCCTCAACTTAGGAAAAGGTAACTTAACTCAGACTGGAGAAACCCCTCCCTTATTAGCAACTCATTTGAGCTTTGCTGATTCTCGTTATCCCCAACTGAGAGCTTATGAGCAGGGCTTTGTGAAAGAAGGTATGGGCGCTGGAGCGGCTTGCATAGCCGCCCATCTTAGCCAAAATTGGCAGCAACACCAGCTTTTGGCAGCTATTGAAGCCCAACTTGAACGGCTAAGTACAGCATTTCATTAATTAATAGCTAATTAAATTTGGCAAGACTCTGGCTTCCTCTACACTTGATTAAAAACTTCCAAGATTGTCATCAAGTACTAGCAAGAAATTAATCAGATTTGCTTGCTGCGGGGAATTAAACCTAGCCTGTCTATCTACGTAGCAGGAAATTTAATGAATTCTCTCTTTGAGTAATTGTTCTTCCAAGGCAGCAATGCGATTGTATGCTGCTGTTAATTGTGCTGTGAGTCGTTGTATTTGAATTTCTGGTGTTATATTATCTCCACCTTGACGATGCATATCTAGATAAATGCCATCTATCAAGACATCCTTGTGTTCCATTTCTGGATTTAAATTGTTACGTCTGAACTGGTAGCCACCAGTTGCGCCATTTTCTTGCTCATTATGCTTTGCTTGTGTATTTGCTAAAGAACACTCTGAGAAAGCTTGAGCGACTTTACCATCAAGCTGCTCAATCACTTGGCAGAGCGCATCCAGTTTTTCGCTTAAAATCAGGATTTGCTTCTGTAATGGCTCCATTTAATACCCTCATCCGTACATTTTCTATATGTTATTCAATTTAGTCTCAAGGTTAACAATACTTATGGATTATTTAAGTATTGATAATTTTTGGTGGAAAAGTGACATTTAAATCATTATTTCTAAATATAAGCAAAGTTTGACCATAAGTATCACTAAGGAAATTTCTGGATAAAAATTAATCTCTAGCTATTTATTTGCCGAAAAATGCGCTATTTTAAGCCAAATTTTCAAGATTATGGGTATTAACAAGAAAAAATATCGGTAATTTTCCAATTCCACTTTTTCAAATAGTCAGCCTCTGGTAAATCTCTGCTTAATATTAGGTATAATCTAAAATTTCAAAATCCAAAATCAATGGATCGACGGTCTTTTTTGCTAGGTACAAGTACATTGGCACTTTCACAAGTGCTTTTTGGCTGTGGTGGAGACAATGAGAGGGAACTCAAAGTACAGTTATTAAAAGGTTCTATACCTGGTCAGGTTGTTAATCAGTTCCAAAAAGGTTTGCAGCAACAGGTGCAGTTAAAGTTTGCTCCAGTTGAGCAGATACAAGATTTATTTCAGCAATTACAAAATTGGCAGCAGAAACCAAAAGCCACCGATGAACAGGGATGGAGGCGCTTTATACCTTTTAGGCAAGGTCAAAAATCGGCTGATGCAGACCTAGTGACGTTGGGAGATTACTGGCTAAAAGCAGCTATTGAGCAAAAACTGATTCAACCACTCCAAGAGGCACAGGGAAACGAATTAAAGCAGTGGTCTGCTTTAGATGAAAGGTGGAAACAAGTGGTGACGCGCAACGACCAAGGTAACTTAGATACTCAAGGAAAGGTGTGGGGTGCGCCTTATCGGTGGGGTAGCACGGTGATTGTTTATAACCGTGACAAGTTTCAAAAATTGAGATGGACGCCTAAAGATTGGAGTGATTTGTGGCGAGATGGAGTGCAGCAGCGCATTTCCCTATTGAATCAACCACGAGAAGTTATTGGTTTGGTTTTAAAGAAGCTAGGAAAATCTTATAATACAGAGAATCTTGACCAAGTACCCGACTTGGAAAAGGAATTACAGACATTAAACCAACAGGTGAAATTATACAGTTCCAATAACTACTTGGAACCTCTAATTATGGGAGACACTTGGCTAGCGGTTGGTTGGTCAAGCGATGTATTGCCACTTCTGGGACGTTATCCGCAACTTGCCGTAGTTATCCCCCAGTCAGGAACAGCAATCTGGGCAGACTTGTGGGTACGCCCCGCAGGTATCACTAAGGATACTTTATCAGTTCAATGGATTGATTTTTGTTGGCAACCAAGCACAGCTAAACAAATTTCGGTGCTGACCAAAAGTAATTCGCCAATTTCTACAAATATTGTCGCTTCTGATATCCAAGAACCATTACGGAGTCTGTTGCAAAGCGATGGCGAAGTTTTTGATAAAAGCGAATTTTTGCTTCCCTTACTACCATCTGCAATAAAACAATACGAGTCTTTATTCGCCAAAATTAAGGTTTAATTGGGAATTGGGGATTGGGAATTGGAGATTGGGTATGGTTGGTTATTCTCCTTGTCCCCCCATTCCCACTCCCTTTTCTACAAAGAACGCTGTAACCCTATCTTGTTCTTAAGATTCGTTTGGATACTGCATGAAGCTGGACTTGTACTAAAGTTGCAAGTGTAGGTTGCCAAGGGTTCTTTTTGATAATTAAATACCCGGACGTTGTAGCCAAAGTTACGTGCAGCGCTACCCAAGCGATTGACGAACTCGTAGCGCTGTATAGAGTCTAGTAAGCTCCAAATTTGCTGATTCACGAGCAAGTCTACTCTTGCAGGCTCTTTCTCAGAAGCTGGATATGCTATCCAATTATCCAATAGCTTTCCCTCAGAGTTTTGTTGTGCCCACCATAAACTGGGAACGGTTAATCGTTCTGGATTAATTGTGTTAGCTGTGATTACATAGTTTTTTGGCTTGGTCAATAAATCTAGTTCCAGAGGCGCAGTAGAAGGCGACGGTATTAGGGGGGTTTGCGCTAGTGAGGGCCGGACTAATAAAGTTGTGAGGCTAATGGTTAATAATAATGAAAATGATCTCTGACGATGGCTGCGCCAACGCCTGTCGTAGGATGCCCAAAGGGCTGTAGCGCGATCGCACAATTTAGGTATCATAAATAATTTGTAATTCGTAATTAAGGCATAAGTTAAAATTCGCACAATTTAAACTTTAATGGCAACGATGCGAATTCTTCGATAATCTGCTGTCCAAATTCCTTGTTGATACAACATCGACTTGAGATATTCGTTCACGACGCGAATTACTTGTATTTGTTGCTCATCAGTTAGCCCTACTAAAAAAGCACTGGCGAACATCCCAATCCAGTTTGCCATACCTGCTTCTCCTTCTGCTAAAGGAGTTGGGCGAGCAAAAAGCATGGCATGAATGACATCAAAGCCTTGCTGTTCCAGTAAGCTGGCGTACTCGCCAATACTAGGAAAATACCAAGGATTTAGGCCTTGTGCAGAAATATTAAGTGCTTCTAAGGCGCTTTCTAGAGCTGTGGCGATCGCTTGCACATTTCCCTTACCACCAAATTCTGCCACAAAACGACCTCCAGGTTTTAGTGCTTGATGTATGGAAGCGATGCCTGCGGCGGTAAACTACGCACTATCTGCTTCTTTCACCCAATGCAATACAGCGTTGGAAAATACAGCATCCAATGGCTTATCTACTCGAAAGTTCCTAGCATCAGCAACATCAAAGCGGATATGGGGATAGTTTTGCCTTGCCTTTTCTATCATTGCGGGTGCATGATCAACTCCCAGTACTTCAGCCCCAGCTTGGGCAATTTTTTCTGTGAGTTGTCCAGTGCCACAGCCTAGATCCAAAATCCATTCTCCTGGTTTAGGGTTGAGGAATTTTAGTAAGTCTTCACCATACTGCCAGACAAAGGCGTGTTTATCTTGGTAAAGGGCAGTATTCCAATGATTATTGGGTAAGGAAATATTACTCATAAATAATAATGGTCGTTCTTATTTAGATCATGACAGAAAAGAGTTTGCTGTTTCGTATCATTTTGTAACTCTAATACTTGCTAAACATATTTTTATGCTAAAGAATGATCGCCTATCTAAACATAAATTGAGCTTACTATAATAAAAGTGATTGCTTGATTAGATAAATCTTTTGTTTCGGCGATATATTTCTAGCGCTTGCTGATGATAATTAATGGCTTTTTGCTTTTCGTCTAATTGCATATGCTGTTTTACAAGATATTAGGTTGACTCGTGTCAATCCCAGCAACCTTGCTTTGCTCTCGACAGTTATGCTTGAAATTTATTGCCTCATCGTCTTTAAACATTAACCGCAAAAAAGTTTATGAACACCGAACAAGATAATGGAAATCCGATTAAAAAAGCTACAGAATCTCCGATGGCAAAGCTAAAAGCCCAGAAAAAGACCGCAAAAAAATTCAAAAAACACACGAGTGAAGGTGAAGGAAGTTCTAAATTATCCAGTCGGCTTTACGAAAAAAAAATAGCCAAGCTGCAATTAGAACTGGTGAAAATGCAGTATTGGGTGAAGTTTACAGGTGCCCGCATCGTGATTCTTTTTGAAGGACGGGATGCCGCAGGTAAGGGGGGTACAATTAAACGGATTGCGGAGCCGTTGAATCCGCGTGGTTGCCGGATCGTTGCTTTAGGAACGCCTAGCGATCGCGAAAAGACCCAATGGTATTTTCAACGCTATGTGACTCACTTGCCAGCTGCGGGTGAAATTGTTTTGTTTGATCGCAGTTGGTATAACCGTGCTGGGGTAGAACATGTAATGGGTTTTTGCACAGAAGAACAGTACAACAATTTCATCCAAGATTGTCCAGAATTTGAACGGATGTTGGTACGTGAGGGCATCATTCTACTGAAGTATTGGTTTTCTGTCAGCGATGATGAGCAAGAACGGCGCTTTCAATCCCGAACCACTGATCCAGCACGACGGTGGAAACTAAGTCCAATGGATCTCGAATCGCGCGATCGCTGGGTAGAATACTCTAAAGCTAAGGATGTCATGTTTGCCCACACTAATATTCCCGAAGCACCTTGGTTCACCGTTGAAGCAGACGATAAAAAACGTGCTCGCCTGAATTGTATTTACCACATCCTCAGTAAGATTCCCTACGTGGATATGACCCCCCAACCTCTAGAACTGTCCCCCAGGAAGCCTGCTGATACCTATGTCAGACCACCCCTGAATGAACAGTTTTTTGTACCACAGATTTATTAGGGAACTCCAAAAAATAAATTTTCCTCCCCCTGCCCCTTTCCTCTTTTATGACCGCAGTGCAGACACTCCCATAGGGCCACGAGTTACGCCCAATTGATTTTGCAGTTTCAACTCACGCCAGAGTTGGGAACCTGTAATCTCACCTTGCAGTAGTTGATTGTAGCAATCTATTGTTTTACGCACTTGTTCTGGGGTTTCATTCACAAACTCGATGCGAAAGTGACTTAATCCCAATTCTATGAGGCGCTGTACGTACTCTGCTCCCGTTTGAGCAGTACCGTTAAATACAGTATTGCGGCAACCTACATCCGCCTTGAGGACGTGTTCGCTGCCAACGCGGTCTTTTAATTTTACTTCCTGCTTTTCACAAGGTCGTCCACAGTTGGTGTAGTCTGTACCCGTCGAGAGAAAGGCACAAAAAACACAATGTTCCATGTGAAACATCGGCATATGCTGATGGATCGTCACCTCAAACCACTGGGGCGGACAACTGGTGAGCAGGTCTTGTAGTTGGGTAATATTCAGGTCATAGGATGCCGTGAGTCGTTCCAAAGCAAAGTGTTGCTGAAAGTAGTCTGCTGTTAAGGCATTAGCAACGTTAAGTGAGAAATCTCCGATACAACGGTCTTGGGCAAAGAATTGCAGTTGATCATAGTTCCGTATCAGATAGCCATCTGCCTCACAGGCACGTACTTGTTGCAAAATCCAATTTTCTCCCGGTTTAGTAATTCGGGGTGGTGCAACCCAAATTGTGGGAAACGAGGAGTGGGGAGTGGGGAGTTGGGAGTTAGGAGTTAGAAGTGAAGAATTGTCTGCTTTGTTTTTTTGCTGTTGTTGGCGCACCATTTGCACTGCTTCTCGATAGGCGCGGGGATCTTCAAATTCACAGTACAGTGTTTCAATACCAGCTTTGAGTGCGGCTTGGAGTTGCTTGAGGTTTCGTACTAAGACTATGAGTGAAGGAGATAAGAGGGATAAGGGAGATGAGGAGGGTAATAGGTCTTGAAAAGAGACATCAGAATGTAATTGCCAACGTTTGGGTTGACTTCGCAATTCTTCCATCTGCACCACAATTTCCCGCCGCATCCGGTTCAACTCACTTACGGGCAACATAATGGCACCGCTAAGGTGATTGGTTAGTCTTTCTAAAAAGAAAGGTGTGTTACCGAGACGACCGAATTGTTCTTGTAAACGGTCTTTATGTAAGGGTTTGGTGTGCGCCTCCACCAAAGAAATTGCAGACTCTACTTTTACAATATTACCGAGTTGATCACGAGCGATCGCAATCAATGGCTGACCAATTTCTCCATAAACCTCTACATCAATCGGACGCTGAAATTGGGGATTCTCGCCTGCAAAACTCTGACGCAGTTGCTTATCAAGTTCTGGATCGCTGGTTTTCCAAATGCGATCACCTATATGCACTCGGCGCAAGTTTAAGTCATTTCGCCCAAAGGACAGGATAGATTCTTTACCTTTGGACACCACAGCATAAACCCGGCCGCCTTCTTCTTTCGCCTCTGGATGACCGCAGTCAAACACAATTCCATCTCCCGGTTTTACAGGCGCTTCCAGTTTGACTGTTACCTGTTCGTTGTGAATGCGGCTGACTTCACCTAAATAAACCCCACGTTTTTTACCAAAGCGGGCGTGAACTAGTTCCTGATTATTAATCCCGCCAAACCAGCCCGTGTAGAGTCCGCGAGAAAATGCCATTTCTAGGTTGTAGTGTTCTTGATTTGATTGACCTCTCGCCCAGCCCCACTCCGTTTCGGAGAGGGGAGCTTTTATTCCTCCTTCTGTTGTAGGGAAGGGAGTTAGGGGGTTAGGTCTTTCCAATTCCGCCATCACCCCATCTAAGGCTTGGCGATAAACACGGGTGACATTAGCAACATATTCTGGGGCTTTCAAACGACCTTCAATTTTGAGACAAGTTACTCCTGATTTCACCAAATCTGGCAAAACATCTAACCCTGCTAGGTCTTGAGGACTGAGTAAATATTTGCGTTCTTTTAAATTCACAACTTCCCCATCCGCGATTAACTCGTAGGGCATCCGGCAAGCTTGGGCACATTCACCTCGGTTGGCAGAACGTCCGCCTAAAGCCTCGCTAGTCAAACACTGACCGGAATACGCTACGCACAAAGCACCGTGAACAAAGACTTCCAAGGGCAGCGAAGTTTCCTGTTGGGCAATCTGCTGCTGAATTTTATTGATTTCCTGAAGAGAACATTCACGCGCCAGCACCACCAATTGACAGCCGAGGGACTTGGCAAATTCCACTCCAGCTGCGCTGGTAATCGTCATCTGCGTGGAAGCGTGAATGGGGAAATCGGGCGACAGGTGACGGATGAGACGGCATATACCTACATCCTGAACAATCACCGCATCTACACCTGCTGCAATAATTGTGCGGAGATATTGCTGTGCTTCTGCTAGTTCTTTGGGAAATATTAGTGTGTTGACAGTGAGATAACCCTTTACGCCGCGACGGTGCAGAAATGTCATCAATTGGGGTAAGTCCGCCTCAGTAAAATTTTGTGCCCGCATTCTGGCATTGAAGCGATCCAAACCGAAGTAAATCGCATCTGCCCCATTTTCCACAGCAGCTTTTGCACATTCCCAATTACCTGCTGGCGCGAGTAGTTCAGGGCGTTGAAGGGAGGGTTGGGAAAAAGGGCGTAGGCGTAGCCCATCGGAGATATCGCTTTTCATCAGATTTAGGGAGGGTTAAGTAGCACCATAGTGATTTTATCGAAGTTATTGGGGGATGGTGGGGAGGGGGCGGTCGCTTTTTGAAAATAGCAAAATAATATTATAAGTTGTAGACATTTTTAACATGGTTTAAAAATGTCTGCACCTTTGGATGTTGAGGATTCAGAATTTTATACTTTATAGCTTGATGCAGTTGTCTTCCTGGCTCTTCTTGCCATGCTAGCCAAGTGTAAATTTTAGCTTTATCAAAATAAGAATCTTTGAATAATGCTCCTTTGCTTTTTGCTTCTTGCGCTACTTCCTGAGCATATTGCCAAATAGTTTCGCTTTCATCTCTAATCATATAAGCTAAAAAGCTCTCTAACATACCTCTCATTTGGTTATCTGGCATAATCCAGATACCAAACTTAATTCCACTTTTTGTAACGTGAATAAGTCCTGTCTCTGATATTTCTTCAGGAAGATCGGGGATACTTGGCAAACAAGCATTTCTGATACTTATCCAACGTGCAGGTAAATCGTCATCTGCATCTATTATCACGCCTAAATGGGTAAGTCCTGATGCTTGTAATTCAGTAGAGATAAGGTTTGCATTAATGTTTTCATAACCTCCACAATCTTGTATTGATACAATTGCTTCCCTTTTGTTATCACCCCAACGAATTCCGTTTTTTTCTATTAATTCTGGTATAATTCGTAAATCTTCCGGCCCTTCTACTAACAGTTTCTTGGGCTCATAACCTTTTGCCATTACTAACGTACCTCAATTTCTCTTTCAGCAGCAATGATGATTTGAGGTTCAGTGAATACTATACTTGTTTCTTTACCTTTCTCAATTCTGTGAATTCTAATACCCTCCTCAGTTACATCTTCCTGCTCTGCAATACTGGCTAAACTTGTCCAACAATCACTATTGTGAGTAGTTGCAAAAACTTGCACATTTAATCTTTTGGCTGTTTCCCAAATCAGTTTCCACATATCAGACATCGCTGTAAAATGGAGTCCGGTATCAATCTCATCAACAAACAAGTATCCATCTTTAGCACACACTATAGCTAGTGCAAGCCCTAAGATACGCCAAATACCATCACCCATACTGCCAATTGGTACACGCTGATTACTATCAGAAAGAAGTACAAAAAAACCGCCCCGCGAATCTAAGGAATACCTGGACTTTCGAGAACTAACTGGAGCAATCCGTTGAATTTTAGAGTATATTCTACTAAGTGCTTGCTCTACAAGTTTTTCTTCAGGCGTTAGTACTATCTGATCGAATAGTTCAATCATCTTCTCAGTTCCTAAAGAAGATGATGTTATAAATTGTATTTTTGGTGATGAATTTTTAGGTTCTCTACGCAATTGACGAGTATAATCCTCTATAGGAAGTCCGCCATTAGCTGATAGCGGTAGTCTCCAAGGCTTTTCTTCTCGTCCATAATTCCACTTAATATTGAAATCTAGTTCTCTTAATGCATCTGGAACTTCATCATATAGAAACTCAGGCGATGAGCTAAGTGGCTCTTTTGAAGAAATTTTGCGTTCTTCTATTGATACAATAAGCTCCTCTTGAATGTTCCCATTAGTACCTGTTATTGAAAATTTACTCCCCAGTTCAATCTCGTGACCATAAAAAAGATGACGAACATCAAGGTCTTGAGCTTGAGGTAACCTTAACCTACGTTCACTACGCTCATCATCAAAAAAATATTCACTCCGGTTAGTCATTGTCTGACGTAGTGGATCAAGATTATTCCGTGAGCATAAAAGTTGAATAGCTTCTAGTATTGATGTTTTACCGATATTGTTTTTACCAACGAGCAAGTTGACTCTACCAAGCTGCTGAAGCTCGAAAGATTGGAAACTACGGAAATTCTCTATTTTTATCGTCTTCAACATAATTTTGCTAGCCGGAGACAACAAAGAGTTAATGACTAGTATTAGTATAAGCACTCTTAACAGTTATCACTTGAGTAAAAACAAGCGATGCCTGCGGCGGTCTACGCCTAGGCCTTTGTCAAGTCAGATAAATTATACGATATCTTCTCTGCGAGACCCGAACGATGGGCCATGCCTACGCACCTTACCCTAATTCCTCAATATCAGCACTTTCCCCTTCCGACTCAACAGGCTCAAACTTCACCTTGTTGTATAAATCTTGTAGTGAAATCTCAAAGGGTACGGTTACAAGTGCGATCGCTTCATCTTCTTCATCATATTCACGAAGCGTCCATTGCTTTTTACCAATTTTAGAAAATTGCTCTACATAAATTCTTGTTTGGTCAATTAACAGATATTCTTGAAAGGTAGAAATAGTTCGGTAAGCTTCAAATTTATATTGGCGATCGTAGCCTTTCGTTGATTTTGATAAGACCTCAACAATAATCTGTGGATTAAGAATTACATCCTTCCGGTTGTTAAAAAACTCTGGTTCACCTGCCAGAATCATCACATCTGGATAGGTATAGGTAAGCTTTTGGGGTATCCACAGACGAATATCACCCATGAAAACTTCGTAATCTTGCTGGCGAAACGCAAAATTTAAGGCAGCACTTAGATTCAACGAGATTCGATTGTGATTTATTGTTCCACCTGCCATAGGAATAATTTGTCCGTCTATGTATTCACTTTTGTAGTCAGCAGCTTCCTCTAACTCTAAATATTCCTCTGGGGTATAGTATCGCTGTTGTGTTATTTGCATAGTTCTATCGGGTAACAATGTTTAACGATACGGAGCGTCTAGGCAATAAAGAGATTTTACCCACGTTTACCGAACAGGTTAACATGGTTTGATAGAGGTGCTATGTGCTTTGTAGAAAGTGAGCGTAGGCGCAGCCCAACCTAGGTATCGCTATCTCAATTTACAAAGATTTCAAGCTTCTTTTCCTACTGATAACCAGCTGCTTGTAACAGAAACAATTTGGCATAACGTCCTCCTAGCTGTAACAGTTCTTCGTGAGTTCCTTGTTCTATAACTTCCCCGTTTTCTATTACTAAAATTTTGTCAGCCATTCGTACTGTTGAGAAGCGATGGGAAATCAAAAGTACCATCTGATTTTGAGTAATAGCGCGAAAATGATTGAAAATCTCAAACTCAGCTTGGGCATCTATTGCTGATGTTGGTTCATCTAACACCAAGATATCTGCTTGCGATCGCATAAAAGCACGAGACAAAGCAATTTTCTGCCACTGTCCCCCAGAAAGTTCTTGTCCTCCTTTAAACCAACGACCAAGTTGAGTCTGGAAGCTTTGGGGTAATTGGTCAATAAAAGATTGGGCCATGCCTTTTTCAGCAGCAGTTTCCCAACGGTTTTTGTTTTCAAGATGTTCTACATCGCCCACGCCAATATTCTCCCCAACAGTAAACTGGTAGCGGACAAAGTTCTGAAAAATTACACCAATGCGACGCCGCAGCACATCTACATCCCATTCCTGCAAGTCCAAGCCATCTAAGAAAATTCGCCCAGAGTCGGGGGTGTAGAGTCGGGTAAGTAGTTTGATTAATGTAGTTTTACCGGAACCATTCTCACCCACAATTGCCAGTTTCTCTCTGGGTTTCAAGTGTAGCGAAATGTTTGTCAACGCTGGCTTGGAACTTCCTGGATAAGTAAATGATACGTTCTCGAAACGGATACCATCTTGCGGATTTAAACCAATAGTTGCTTTACCCCAAGACTTTGGTACTTTCTCTTCCAGGAAATCGTAGAGATTTGATAGATATAGGTTGTCTTCATACATCCCTCCAATAGAGGTGAGGGCATTGGAGAAAGTAGACTGTCCTTGGCGAAATACAGTGAGATACATTGTCATATCTCCCAATGAAATCCTACCTCGCACTGTTTCCAGGACAATCCAAGCATAAGCTAGGTAAAAAGCGCCAGTACTAATTAAACTCAGGAGATATCCCCACACTCCTCGCCGTAAAGTCAAATCACGATCTTCGCCATAGAGTTGATCAAACAGGTTGCGGTAACGTCCTAGCAACATCTCTCCCAACTGGTAGAGTTTTACTTCTGTGACAAAATCTTCTCTTGCTAGCAGATTTTCTAAGTAGTGCTGTTGACGGGTTTCTGCTGCACGCCAACTAAACAAGCGAAAGCCTTCCCCAGCAAACTTCGTTTCAGCAATAAATACAGGGATAGCTGCCAAAATCAGCATTAGCACCGCCCAAATTGAGAAATTTACTAGCAAAATACCGTAGGTGAACAGGGAAAGAGCATTTTGCACTAACCCAAAGGTGCGGTTTACTAAAGAAAGGGGACGAACTGATGCTTCTCGTCGGGCATTGGTCAATTTATCATAGAATTCTGAATCTTCAAACTGCCTGAGATCCAGTGTCAGCGCCTTTTCTAAGATAAGTACATTTACCCTTTGACCCAGTAGCGCCCGCAATAACGATTGACAAATGATGATTCCCCGTTGACCGCCTGCTAGTAAAATTACAGCGATCGCTTCTAATCCTACATAAAATAGAGACGGATAAATATTGACAAAACCATTATTTTGTGAGCTAGCTTGAGAGGCAAATACCACTGCATCAACAATTAATTTACTGATGTAGGATATTGCCGCCGGTAAAAGACCAGCAACTATTGTTAAACTAGCCAGAAGAATAGTAAGCGATCGGCTAGTAGTCCATACTAGGCTTATAGCCCGTCCACTGTAACGGAAAACCGTCAGTGATTGGCGCAAGACATTTCTTTTTTTTTAATCTTCATCTTTCTGTTCCGCGAGATACCCTAGGTTCAGCGGATATTCCTAACTTTATATTAACGTGAGTCTCCAGACTCACGTTGGTATTACTGAGTCACGCTTTATGGCGTCAAAAAATCTAAATGGTCTCCGGATTTGGAGAGTAAATCTTTTAGGGTGCCTTGGAGAAGCAACTTGCCTTGATCCAGTAGCACAATCCAGCTAGCACGGTTAATTACTCTAGGACGGTGGCTAATCAAAATAGTGGTTTTGCCCTGCCGATGATACAAGAGCCTATCTAAGACTTGTGCTTCGCTCACTGGATCGAGTCCAGCAGTCGATTCATCCAAAATTAAGACTGGGGGATCTGTTACTATTGCTCTGGCGATCGCTAGTCTTTGACGTTGCCCTCCAGAAATATTTGCTCCAAATTCACCTAATACAGTTTGATATTTGTCTGGTAGTTTACTGATAAATTCATCAGCTTCAGCAATTTGGCAAGCTTGGACAATTTGCTCAAACGTCGCATGGGGACAACCCAAGCGGAAGTTTTCAATGATCGAGCGACTCCAGAAATGGGCCTCTTGGGGAACAAGGATAACTTGCTGCCGGAGGCTATCTAAGGATATATCTTGCAGATTATATATGCCAAAGCGAATATTACCAGACTGAGGTTGATATAAACCAGCAATCATTTTAGCGAGGGTACTTTTACCACAACCTGATTTACCAATCAGGGCGATCGCTTCACCACCAGGAAGTCTGAGGGACAATTCCTCTAGTAACTCAGGTCTGCCAGCGTAGTGAAAGTTGAGATTTGTGCAAATGATGTCTGCATCGCCTGGAATTTGAGTAAAAGGCTTTTTAATATCGCCTTGATTTTCAGGAGTGGAATCAATAACTTCTGCCAGACGCTCAGTAGCTGTTTTAACCTGAGTATATTCATCTACAAATCCGATAAGCGTACCAATCAAAGATAGAAAATTATTATTCATAGCATTAAAGGCAAGCAGTTGACCGATGCTTAATTCCCTGCTGATTACGAGACTACTACCGAACCAAAGCAAGGCAACGCTGCCGATTCTAAAGACTAACCTTGAGAAACTGTTGTTAACAATATCAATTTGAATTGTGCGGAATGTTTGGTTTGCCAAGCGGCCAAAGCGGCTTTGGAATTCTTCCCAGAATTGGGGTGCTGCTGCTGTAGTTTTGAGTGTTAATGCACCCTTAAAAGTTTCTACCATAACGCCTTGGTTTTGTGCGTCCAAAACCAATATACTACGAACTTTTTGCTGGAGAGTAGGGAAGAAAATAAATGTAGATAGCGTCATTAAAACAGCAATAATGATGGCAATGAGGGTAAGCTTTCTGCTGTAGAATAGCATGAAGCCTAAAGAAATTACTGCTATAAACAACTCACTTGGTAAACTGACAACAACTTGTGAAACTAGCTGGTTAACTTGTTGAATATCTCGAAGCCTGCTGACAATTTCACCACTGCGACGGGATTCATAGTAAATCAGCGGCAATCGCAGAATTTGTCGTCCAAATTCCAGCACTAACCCTAACTCTAAGCGTTGAGCAAAATGAGCTATCAGGTTATATTGAACTAATTCCAGGCTACTGCTAACAACGTACATTACCACAACAGCGATCGCTACAGCATTAAGCAGTCTTATATCGCCCCGGATTAACACGTCATCTGTCAGAATTTGGATCAAAAATGGAGAAGCTAAAGAAAGCAGACCGACTATTTGGGCTGAAAGCAAAGCTTGTAAGATGATGCCACGATAGGGCCACACGCGCTTAATAAATCGCTCAAAACCGCTAATCTTCTCATCGTCTTGAGTATAAAAGCGAACTGAGTCTGGCTCAATTAAAAGCATCACCCAATTTATCCAACCCTCCATTAACTCCTTTTTAGAGAGATAACGGATGTTTGCAGCTGGGTCGGCGATCACATATTTCCTACCCTGCTTACCGTACAAAACAACCCAATGAATGCCTCTCCAATGCATAATTGCTGGCAGTGGCAATTCACCCTTGTCTACCATCTCCAGTGGTGCTTTGACTCCCCGAGCATTAAAACCCAGAGCCTCTGCTCCCCGCTTTAGACCCAGCAATGTAGTCCCTAATTGCCCAGTGCCTACAGCTTCGCGAGTGTGGTTGAGGGTAAAACTACGCCCGTAATGTTTGGCAATAGTAGCAAGACAAGCAGCTCCACAGTCTTCTTCACTGTGCTGGCGAACATTTTTGTATTTCATCAAAGTCTTAAAACCTTTTTAAGCCCTCGATTGATGCACGAAAACTAACTAAAGATAGATTAAATAATCAACAAATTATGCTTTGTAATAGCCCTTGAGTTAGTTAAAGCCAAGAACCAAGAAAACCCATTTATATAATAATATCAAAAATAAGTTTGATAAGCGATCGCATCATTAAATAGATTAGAAAATAATGACCAATAAACCGGGAAATATTAATATTAATCTCCCGGTTTATCTAATGTCTCAAAGTTGACTCTAGATATCAAAATGCCAACAGATAAATGCTATGTTTGAAAAAACATTATGACAAACTGCTTCAAATCAACTAGAGATACATAAAATTTTATCTTCTACTACCGTTGCCCTGTTGTTTTACGCTCTCAAATATTTCTTGTTAAGTTTTATAGAGCCATCTCTATCAGAAATTGGTTTCAACTTTAATTATCTAAACTGCAAAAACATTTCAGCTAAGACTTCAATTCATATACTTTTGAGAGTGCAGCCATGATAAGTTACACTCTCATACTGTTATGTTGTTCCTGCTCTTATACTGTTCACCTTGGGCGGTTCCAGCACCAGTACTGAAGGTACACGCGTCGGCTCTGCCAATCGCAGCAGTCCATAGCCGATACCTGCCAACCCTGTCATCAACCCAGGAGATTCCACACCTAATGGATTTCCACATAACCAGCCATGCTTGCTGATGCTATCGAGGATCGCACCTGCAAGGCGGTTGGTTTGAGAACGCAACTGCGGATCGCCAAGGATTTCACTAGCTTGTAACAACAACTCCAGATTGCCTAGATCGCCATGACACAAGGAATGGTTACTACCAAATCCCTCAGCCAGGGTAGTCTTGAGTGCTGTATCAATCTCGGCTCTGGTCTCGCTGTCATCAAGATGGCGCAGACAGCGCAAACGAGCTAGTCCAATTCCTGGCGCACCATTACACCATGCTGTCATACAGTGCTGGTGACTAGTGTTGGTCGCTACGTCTGATGTGTGTAACTCCCGTAGGTCTAGCCAATTCGCCTCCTGGGGACAAAAGAGACTACGCTCATAGGCGATCGCATCGAGAGCTGCTGTCCGAAAACGCTCTATATTGGTTAGTGCAGCCAGTTCCAAAAGTGCCCACGCTATCCCGGCTGCCCCATGAGAGAAGCCGGTCAATGGCTCTTTTGCCATCCCCGCCGGCACAACCCAACCAATGCCCTGCTTCATTGGTTGAGCATGGGCAATGAGATAATCGCCACATTTGATCGCAGCAGCAAGTATACGCTCAGACGAGGTGCAACGATACAGGACGATTAAACTACTAAGACACCCAGCTGCACCAGTGGTTATGTCAAGTCGTTCATCTTTCTCAATTAGAGGCAATAGAAGCTCAACAGCCTCTTCAGCTTCAGCCAGCAAAGCTGGATTATCCCAAAGCACACCTAAATGGGCCAATGTGTAAAGCATTCCGCCCCAACCATCAAAGCCACCAATCCAGGTAATGGATGATTTACGGCGCTCCCATTGGTGCCGCATCGTTCTCAGAGTAGTCTGTGCTAGTGTGCTATAGCGTGACTCTTGGGTAATAGCACCCAAATACCCTAAGAATAGCGCCACCCCAGGTAGACCATCATAAAGGTCTAATCCCAAGGGCAACAGAGACCAGTAGCGTTCTTTTTCGAGTGTCAAACCGAGCCAGTTGACATTATTCTCGCTATGAAGCGCTAACGCTTCCAGCCGTTCTCCGATGATTTGGGCAGCTGAGTGCAGTTGCTCATAATCTGCAATGGTTTCTAGTTCAGTGAGATGATAATGCCGTTGCTTTTGATCTACACCTACAAATAGCGTTGTCAGAGAAGCAGAGATAAACCAAAGTTGGCGTTCCAAATCCTGGTGACTGAGCTGCTTAATATGATTCTTAACAAATTCCAGCCCTGGGTGAGCAAAAAGATCCTTAATCTGCTTGTTAGAACTGCTCCAGATATCGCTGAAGCTAGGACGGGTGACGAACATTGGGATATCGCCCTGTTGCAGGTCTTCGAGTTCAGCCGGAATTATCTTAACCAGATCGGGGCTGCTTTTGATTCCGTCCCAAAGGCGATCAAAAAAGCGATCGCGCTCAAGTGCATTACGTAGCATATCAGGATGAAAACTCTCTTCCAGTAGCCGAGCATAAGTCCGCGTTCCCCGAAGGATGATCCGAACTTCATCCTCAGCAAAGCAGTCCAAAGGCCCTTGCTCTAACAACAATTCATCCCGGTGTTTCAAGAGCAACTGGTAAATAGCGGTGAATCCGGCAATGAGCGCTTCAGTGTAGTCGAGTAAATTTACTTCTGTGCCGTTAAGATTTGGTCGGTTCTGCCTCCCTGGCATTGCTACCCGCTCGCGCATTAGTCGCATCTCATCCGTACCCATTCCTTCCCAATAAGGGCGGCGATCTGGGGTTAGTTGACCTTCTTTTCCACCCAATCCGCTAATATCAGTACCTTCATATTCAGCATTCGACCAAACACGCTCGGGCAGTAATCCCACTCGTAAAACTGAGTACGCCATCGAATCGAATGCAAATTCATCTGCTTCTGCGATGTCAATTCCTTTAGCGTTCGGGTGGAAGAGTGATTCCAAGTCAATCAAGACGGGATGTTCGCCTGCCGCAATCAAGTTTTCATAGTGAAAATCTGTTGCTTGTATTGCATATAATAATGCTAGATAGCCGCCCTGCCGCTCGTAGAAGCGCTGAATCTCTTCTAAAGAAGTGCAGCCTTGGGCGTCAATAAATTCTACCCAACCATAGGTGCCGCGATCTAAGATTTTCAGTGTCCTAAATGGAGGATGATCGCCTTTCTCGTTAATCCAAGTTAATAGTTCCTGAAAATGCACATCGACAGCTAGAGACTTTGGCTTATAAACTATTTGAAAGCCAGAACTAAAGTTTGCAACTAGCACTGCTCGTCCGCCCCGGTGCTGATCGCCTTCACCACCGTCTATTTCTACCAGCAAACCTGCATCATTCTCCGACCTAAAAGTAGCGCGGATAGCCTGCCAATCTGCACACAGGTGATGTAAAAACTCCAGACTAAAATTAACCCAGTGATCAATGCGAATCTTTAATTGGCGAGCTAAGACTGGGTACTCTTGGAGGAGGGCAATTGCTACATCTCGCTCTTGCAAACGCTGTAAGAAACTTTCAAATCTTTCTTCAGCCGTATCGCCATTGAGAAGTCCTTGCAGACGAGCCACGTTGAGTTCTAGCACCATTGTGCGCTCTAACATTGAGAGCAACGACCCTGGTAGATTTTCAAAAAGTACTTCTTCAATGGTGCTGGGATCGTAGGGCAGATCCGAGTACATTGATTCAAGTGCCTGTATCCCCTCATGCACCCGAGCGCAACCTTGGCTAATGAGTGGTTCAATCACGCTTAAAAAGCCACTCATCTCGTAATCTTCCAGTACTTTAAGTAAAGGAAGCTGATTTGAGCTAGCGGGACGAGAAAAAGCCTGGGCAAGCTCAACTAACCATGTTGGCGGTTCAGATAAGCGATCGCGTACAGCCTCAATTGGTTCGCCAAGGAGGTAGCGAAATTCATCCTCAGTCATGCCATCTATTGCCAGACGCTGCTCAAAGTAAGAGCTTGTCGTGAATGAAGCTTGCGATCGCCAGCGCTGCATACGTCGTTCAGCAAGATCCACATTCACTTCCACAGTCGGTATCTCAACTGGGACTGATTGCAACGATGCAAGGCGTTCTGTCAATTTGAGCGCCTGGTACCAGGCAGACACTTGAAATTCGGGTGAATTCATAATATTAATGTCCTCATACACGGCACGTCAGCGTGGAGGTTATTCACAGCGCACTATCAGCGGCAGTGGAAGGGGGTCACAGCGACCCCCTTCTAGCGCACTAATCAACCGCGGTGATTGATGCACTCAAGCACTAGACAACCAGCTATTGTTACTTAGTGGCTGCTCTAATAATGGTGCTATTAGTGTTTTTTCTTGTCGTGTTTCTTGTGATCAGCATTACACATGGAGGTTTTATAGCCGGTCTTACCCCATCCTTTTCCGGGTTCGCACGAGGAGTTACTACTACCTCCGCCTCCTGCAAGCGATCCCATATCTAGATCCGACAGTTCAACCAGTCCAACTGGGGAGTCAGGTAATAGCGCACGCTGGGAATCGCTCAGGCTAAGCCGATAATCTTCATCTTTCCATGCACGAATGATATCTAAAGAAGACATGATATACTCCTTAATTAAGTAATGATGTTGTTGCGTTGTTTCCTGAACTACGAAGTAAGTTTTTGGGTATAGGCGCAGCAGCACCTGGAGGAGCACTCAAACACTACATCACAGTGTTTAAAAGTGCTTCTTCCTTCCTCAACAAAAGCTCTCTTCTCAACCAAGTTCCTTCTTACTTGGTCTGAAGTTGAGAGAATTCATTAAGGTTTTATAGAACCTGAGAGAGCTTTTACATCTCTTTAGTTCTTACTTCAAATTTCTTGAATACAACTGGAGCAAGTTTTCGCTTAATACAAATTTGCTTGCCAAAACCCTCGTTTATTGAGATTTACAGGCGTTATTAAGCAACCAACCTTGACCTCCCTTTAGATTAGCAATTACTTATACTCTCGTAAAAGTTATTTAGTTAAGAAATATGTTTTCAAGAAGTTACTAGTTAGGACTTTTTAGTATAAAATTTATCGTTTGGTCTTCAGAAAAGATACTTGTGTATTTAAGAATATTATGAGTATTTTAATAAAAAACGCCAATATTCAGGACTTAAGCACTGTACAAAAGAGCTATATTGTGTATTAACGTAAACACGTTGTTCCAGGCTTTTGGAGGTTGCTTTTGATTGCTGGTGATCGCCAAAATATGATTGAAAAACCTAGATAGAAGCCTTGAAAACTGTACCCGTCATTTTTGCTTTTATGTCAATGCGTAAGTAATATATTCAGTATGTAGAACATTATACAGAAATTTAGAATATTGTACAAAGAGCGTATTTCACTAAATGCAATAGAAACTTTGATGTTATTTATACTTGTTATTTTTAATATGTATAAATATATTTAATAAAACGATTTTTGCAAATAGTGAAATTCGTCAAGCTTTACAGGCTTTGAAAAAACACTAATTCTTTGGGTATATAAGCTATTCTGATGAAAAACCCTTTAATTAGATACATCTGCCTACAGACACACTTTTGGCAGAAATACTCAAAGAGCAAGTAAAGCGTTGAAATAATCGGACTTCCAAAGAATAAATTGCCCCAAATAATTATTGGCTGAGTATCTAAGAGCAATAATGATAATCATTATTTTATAGTATATTTTATTTTTTGGAAGTCCCTTACTCCCCTTTCCTTGCAGGGAAGCGGCTGTTCTTGTTAGGTCTGTATTCCATGCAATTAAGAACCGCTATAGAAATCAAAAAAGTGTCAACCCCACAATCTCCTACCTACTTTCCCACTTAATTTTTGGTGAGCATCTTCTAATAAAGCTGGAATATTTAATTTTTCTGGACACCGAGGCAAACAGTCACCGCATTCTGTACAGCGATTGGCTTTCATTCCAGGGAACCAGTGACCGGCATTTTCAAACATTCCATAACGATATTGCCCATAATCTTTCATGTCGTATGCTACTACAAGATTACGTAACCGCAAAACCTCTGGAATATTGATATTTTCTGGACAGGGCAAACAAGCATAACACTGGCTACACTTATCAGCTTCCAAAGCAACTTTTTGCTGATTTTCTAACCTTTGGAAAGCAGAAATTTCTGCTGATGTTAACTCTCCATCATCGTCAGCGACTTGCAAAGGTTGCCTCAATTCATCTGGGTTTGCTGGCCCTATACTCAAAGTAGTAATACGGTTATCAGACAGTAAAAATCTATAGCTTAATTCTAAGGGTAAATACGGGTAACACAGGTCTTCTAGGGTTTGGGGTGGTGTGTACAAACGCCCTCCTTTATCAGCAGGGGAAATAATGAAAATGCCCATGTCTTTTTCGGCAGCTAGTTGAATCGCTGGTGCGTGCCGTTGGAAAAAATAGTAATAATGCAGATAGACAAATTCAAAAAAATCTGTATTGATTGCTGCCTGAATTAGCTCTAATGACCCGTGGGTGGAAAAACCAACGTGTCGCACTCGACCATCAGCAACAGCTTCCTCTACGGCTTGCATACAGCCATTTTTGGCTTGCACCCACTCCAAATGTTGCCAAGTGTTCAAACCATGAACGCCTAAGCAATCTAAATAATCTAGCTGTAATCGTTCTAGAGATTCGTCGATGTACCGACGCATGGTGTCAGCATCTGCTGTGGCCGAGATTTTGGTAGTGATGTGAAGCCTCGTTCGGGGTAATGACAACCCAGCTTTTAGTGCCCTACCAAGATACTCCTCACTTTTGCCGTAACCTCTGGCAGTTTCTAGATGATTAATTCCTAACGCTAAGGCTTGTTCAATGGTTTGGTGAGCATTTTCAAAAGAAGCCAAGTAGCGCATTGTTCCCAAGGAAAAAACTGAGAGGCGCAGATTCGTTTTTCCAAAGCGTCGGTATTGCATCTTTTACAAAGAGTTAGGAGCTGATTCAATTTTAGATTTTAGATTTTAGATTTTTCCTTCAATCTAAAATCCAAAATTCAAAATCTAAAATTGCCCTAGCTGTCGTCATTACCAAAGCGCTTGATCAAATCTTCAGGACGGAGATTAGAAATAAATTCACGGAAGGCTTGCTGTTCGGCTTCATCTGCATCACGATCAACAGGGATAGAAGCATCAGCAATCACTTCTTCCATTACCCAAATAGGAGTATTTGTACGGAGGGCAATAGCGATCGCATCGCTAGGACGCGCATCAATTTCTTTTTTGACCTCGCCTTGCTGGACGATTAAGGCTGCATAAAATGTATCCTTTTGCAGGGAATGAATAATCACCTTTTCTAGAGTCATGTTCCAAGTCTCTAGAATATTCACAATCAGGTCGTGGGTTAAGGGCCTGGGAGGCTTCTGATTCTCCAGCGCACCCATAATTGCCCTAGCCTGTTCCTGACCGATGTAAATTGGCAAAGCCCGCCGATCTGAAGAATCTTTCAAAAGGACGATCGGGCTGCGAGTTATGGCATCTAATGCTATGCCAGCGACTTTCATTTCAATCATTGCCTAAGCCTCTACAATGCTTTGAGAGCCTTGAATGCTGTGTAACAAATAGCACTCCTTTTTAGGCGGTTTGTTGACAGTAATAAACATAAGCATTCGTTCTCTATAATTGCTTCTATTAAACTCCGAACTTGTGGTGAAAACCAGAGTAAGTCAAATTGGTCTTCTTAGACAATAACCTTCTTACCCAAGTATGCCTTGTGAAGGATGCTAATGTGTTAATATCCCTATACGAAAAAAAGTCAGAAAATATACTTGAATGTTGGAGATTTATGTGATAAATACCAATTGATTTCAAGCAAAAATAGGCAATAAATAGAGATAGTTTGACAAAAAAGCCGTGTTTACAGGATTAATCCAGGCATTAGGAACGATGGAACCCTTGGGGGGCGATTCTTGGCAAATTACTTGTGTCAGCCAACCGGGTGAAGTAATTATGCAAGATTTGGCTTATGGTGACAGTGTTGCAGTAGATGGCGTTTGCCTGACAGTAGAAAAAGTTTTAAAAGACGGATTTATCGCCACGGCTTCACCGGAAACCCTACGCCGCACAACTCTGGGAGGTGAGCAAACGCAACAGAGATATGTCAATTTAGAAGCGTCGCTAAGGGTGGGCAGTAAAGTTGGCGGTCATTTTGTGATGGGTCATGTAGACGGCATTGGTCGATTGCTAGTGGCAGAACAAACGGCTAGTTCTTGGGAAATGACCTTTATTGCATCCGAGGCGATCGCACGGTACATTGTCCCTAAAGGTAGCATAGCTGTCAATGGCATCAGTCTCACAGTAGCCGCATATGAACCAGAACTGTCTCAATTCAAGGTGGCAGTAATTCCCCTCACTTATGCCGAGACAAATCTTCGCTATTTGGTTTCTGGGAGTTTGGTAAATCTAGAAGGGGATATTCTCGGCAAATACGTTGAAAAATTCCTTGACCCTGGAAAGCCACACACCAGAGCCACTGATGAAACTAGTATGGATGGCATTACACCCGCATTCTTAGCAGAACACGGGTATTTGTAATTGGGCATGGGGCATTGGGCATTGGGCATTGGTTTCTCCCTTATCTCCCAGTCCCCAGTCCCCAGTCTTAGCTCCCTGGTTTTTGGCTTACCTGAGTGGTTTGTAAGCCTAGCACTAACTGACTGAGGCCGCTTTGTAACTGCACGCCTGGGTCAGTAGCAACCCACCCATTCGGTGTCAGATGACGGACTTCAAAGTGCAGGTGAGGACCTGTGGAGTTGCCGGTGCTGCCAACTCGCCCAATGACAGTTCCAGGTTCTACCCACTGACCGGGTTGAACAAAGATTTCTGACATATGACCGTAGAGAGTTTGTTGAGCCGATTTATGATTCAGGGTAACGGTTAAACCATAACCGCCTAACCAGTTAGCTGTTTCCACTTGACCAGCAGCAGCTGCCAAAACTGGCGTACCTGTAGGCGCACCTAAGTCTGTACCAGCATGGAAACGTTGATTACCTGTAATTGGATGAACTCGCCAACCAAATACAGAAGTAATAGAAGCCGGAATAGATAGTGGATACATCATTCCCGTACCACTATAGGCGACTCTCCCCACGTAGGGGATTTGCGGCAATACTGATGCTAGGGAGAAGTCGTAAGCTACGTTGCTGGGGCGGGGTGCAATGTTGCCATCTGCCATTGGTGGCGGTAAAGTCCCACCACTGGGTGCGATGGGAGTTGCACTCACTCTTGTGGGGCTAAATTCGCCGGGACTGGGGATAAACCGATTAGGGCGAAATGCACTCTTGGTGACACCGCTAGAACCACTTTGAGCAGCACGCCACCTGCTAGTGTTGCCAGTAGTTGCAACTTGCCGCACGGGTGGAACTACTGGTAATTGTGCGTTTTGACTTCTTTTAAGCCAATTAGGTGCTGCTTTACGATTAGAATCAGCTACACTCCTTTGGGGTGCTTTGGCGCAAACGCCGCCTAATACGCTTTGTCCTGACGGCAAAATGGCTCGACAACCACTGGAGCGTTCTGTGAGAATTACGGAATTTGGTGCTTGATAAGTAGCTGTGGCACCACTGTCATAACTATTAGGATCAATATAGGCGTTACTATAATCCTTGGTTTTCCCGGCCGTTGCGCTGACAGCGCTGTTCGAGTTATTTGATGGTTGAGCAACTTCTGGGAGTTTTTCAGGTGCATAGCGGACAGGGGTATTGGGTTTTTCCTGTCTTACCCTTGCAGGAGTAACCTGGGAAGCTTCTACTTTGGGTTTTGACTGTCTGATAATAACAACAGGTTCAGCAGCTTCGATTTTGGGTGTAGCCTGTCTAACTGGCTGTTTTGATTGAGCAACCTCTGGCTTGCGTAATTTTTGTCTGAGTGTGGTTCGTCGTTGGGAAAATTCCGGTTGCGTTGGCGCTGCTTGAGGCGCAATAGTCTGTTTTTTAATTGGGTTTGTAACTGCTGTTGGCTGGAAATTTTCAACAGTAGGAACAATATTATCTATTTGTGTTTCAGTTTGGGCAAACACAAAGCCGCCGCTAAGGAGGCTGACGCTACCCAGCCAACAGAGGCTCTGGGCTGGTAGTGTTGAGGCAAAACGTTTTTTTGTTAGACCTTGCTGCCATAAGTAATGCAAACGATGATGGGCAGAATTATTGCGCTGCGTCATTTGTTCTCTCAGTTGTGTGTAATTAGCCTAAAGAGATGATGCTAGTGGTTTGTTTTGCCCAAAGAGCGAAATTTTGAACAAACCTCAAATTTAAACGGAAGATTTATGGTACCCCAAACTGATTGTACCGGGTTCAATATAAATTTCCGGTGTAATTAGTTGTTTTGTATCCTCTGTTTCCAAATCAACTCGTAAATTTCCTTGAGGAGTCACCCCAACTACTGTACCTGAAATATTATTGATGTACACCCGATCACCCATATTTATAAGCAAATCTAAATAGCGAGACAAGAGTACCTTTACTCCTTCTTGGTAAAGGCACTCCATACCGGATTCTATTCCCAGCAAGACTTTAGAGGTGAGCATTTCCAGACAAGAAATTGGTCGGAAATCTTGAGAAGCTTGCCACGATTCCAGATTGATTCCAGTTTCGGGTACTGGGTTTGTCCAGTTAATACCAACACCAATTACTGCTTGAGTGATTTGTCCTTTGTTTACTTTGGTTTCTGTCAAAATGCCGCCTAGTTTGCGACCATTTAAAACTAAATCGTTGGGCCATTTTATCCCAACATCAACACCGGATTGGCGCAATTGAGACGCAATTCCCCAAGCAGTAGCGAAAGTTAGCTGGTAACTTTCAGTAGCCTCTATTTTGTGGTCGAAAGAAATCGCCACGGAAAGATATAATCCCCCAACTGGAGAAATCCACTCGCGTCCCCATTGTCCCCGCCCAGCAGATTGCACAGTTGCAATTACTACTGTTCCTGAAATAGCCCCTTGGTTGAGTAAGTTCCAGAGGGTTTGGTTAGTTGAGGAGACGCTTTCAAAAAAGTGGAGGGAAAATGGTAAATATGTATACTTTTGCCCTGCTTTCAAGGCTGCTTCCAATTTTTGCAGATTAAATCCCACAGCAGTTAACCCAAATTCCGTTGTTCAAGTTAGCATTGATTGGCTAATGAGTGATTTCTGTTTAGGTTTGGTTGAAGATGCACACTTGGCACTGGCACAATTGGGAAGGACTACCCTATCTAACTTGTAGTATTCTGGAACGTTGGCATCACGGCTTCTTTACCCAGCAGTTTTGGCCGCGATCGCCACAAGTTATCACAGAAGTATTGCAACCAGAGGCATCAGTCTATCGCTTAAAGCAGGTTCATGGCAATACTGTTCTCACCCCCCAAGAAGTTGAAAGCTTCTTAAGCTCTGCTGAGGAGGATTTAGCATCGGCGGATGGTTTAATGAGTGAGCAGCCTCTACAAGCCGTTTGGGTAGCTAGTGCAGATTGTACACCCGTGCTAATTGGGGATGTGAAAACTGGACGAGTGGCAGCATTACACGCTGGTTGGCGGGGGACTGCCAAAAAGATTGTTCCCTTAGCGATCGCTCGATTACAATCTCAAGGCAGCAAACTCGATGATTTACGCATTGCAATGGGCCCTGCGATCGCTGGTGAGGTTTACCAAGTCTCTGTAGAGGTCGCGGCTGAAATCGGGGCTAGCATTATACCAGATGATGACGAACAAAAAATTGTTCAAGCATTGCATGAATTACCAAATTCGCCCTTACTGGAAGATCCCAATCCTGGAAAGGTACGGCTGGATGTGCGGCGAGTGAATACCTTACAGCTGGAAAACATGGGGATTAGTGCAGAACAAATTGCGATCGCCCCTTATTGTACTTTCCAAACTCCAGAGCATTTCTTTTCTTACCGTCGCGAAAAAGAGAAAAAAGTTCAATGGTCAGGAATTGTCAGCTTGGCTTAGTTCAATAATCGATTAGCCTTAGCATACAAATCCTGCACAAATTTGATCATCTTGGGGTTATTTTTCTCCTACACAATTTGATCAGCACTAATGGCAGCAAAATGCGGTTCAATCGTCTCTGGAGTCAGCAGTACTCCAAAATCTGAAGGCACAGTTTCCAGATGGTACTGAAACATTCTGTTCAAAATCAAATCTGCGATTCGATACTGATAATGAGCGCCATCTACGTAATTTTTCATCTCGCCACTGATAGACTCTGTGTTGATTTGACTGTAGCCAGTGAAATCCCAAGTTGGGAAAATTTTGACAACTTGTCGCTGCCAATCTTTATAAGCTGACGACAATCCAGCTACGTGCAAAGCTTGCAACTGCACAGCGTGTGTCGGTGAAAAAAAGACTTTGACAGCGATCTTTCGCTGACGACAGATATCAATGATTGTCTTAAAGTCCTTGAGTCGCTCATTTGAAATCTGATAGTTTTTATATCGTTCTTCTTGTTTAAAATAGCTGGATATAACTACTTCAAAGTTCTTCAGAACTCTACTATTGCCCTGGTCTGAAGTTACGCCGCTTTGTTTTTCCAAGCCTGTCAAGGCAGAAACACCAGTCTTTGAGGCTCTATTCGTAGCTAGGGTGTCCCAACTAGATTTAAAAGCACTCAAGGAAAAAATGGCATTCAAGGCGTCTTGAGTAGTAATTCTGTTTTTTTGCAGTCTGTCCTCAATAAAATCGGGTGCTTTTTTAACACCAACGCCAAAAGAAAAAAAATCTAAGCTAATTATTAACTGTTTCAAGTCAGGCTGATTAATCAAGGCGTGTTGGAAATAAAGTAACTCTTCTTGCATACCTGCTCCTGGTAAGCCTAAGTTATAAGCAGGCTGGGTGTTTACAAAAACTGGATGAACTGGAGATAGCCTGAGTGCGGTAGATGAACCTAGCAGAATTGTTTTCGGTTTAATGCGAGTCACATCTACTGCTTTTGTTAGTCTGGTGTGATTAAGTCTTGTCGGTTTTATCTGATTAACACCCTGCATCATATAAGTGTTGAACACGCCATAGGGGTCTATGAGAATATTAAAGAGACCAACAGCGAGCAGATTGAAAGAAACTAGGGTCAGAAAAATCGAGTTGAATTGCTTATAAGCTTTGATAGCCATACCTAATCTAAAATTGGAAGTAAAGGAATTCTGAGACTTTATTGAGTGATAATAGGCAGTAAAATGCGATCGCACTCACACCTACCGCCCACCACCACTTAGGTTGAAACCACTGCATAACTTGCTGTGTATTTGGTAGCAAAATAACCCATAGCATTAGTCCCACAAGGATAATCAGCTTGTCTTTACTTGGCATATAAGGGTAACTCTGCTGAAACTTGACCCCGAAAGCCCTCAACCATTGCAGGCTAGTCTGGTATCCTTCTGTTAATGCCAGTCCCTTCATTCCCGCCATTGTCCCCAGCAATTCCCCAGCATCATGGATACTTTGAGAGCGAAATAACACCCAGCTAATCATCACAGCAATAAATGTAATTGCCCAAGCTAGGAATTTTGGCAATGACTTACCCAGTTTGCGCCACCCATGATTGATACAGAGATACAGTCCATGCAGTCCACCCCAGACTAAATATGTCCAGCCTGCGCCATGCCATAGTCCACCTAGTAGCATCGTGATCAAAAGATTGATGTAGCGCTGCACTGCCCCCCGACGATTACCGCCAAGAGGGATATAGAGATAATCACGCAGAAAATTAGAGAGTGTAATGTGCCAGCGACGCCAAAAATCAATAATAGAAGTGGCTTTGTAAGGGGAATTAAAGTTAATGGGTAGCTGAATGTTGAGCATCAACCCCAAGCCAATCGCCATATCCGAGTAACCAGAAAAATCGAAGTATAGTTGCAGGGTATAACTGACTGCCCCCACCCAAGCTTCTAAAAAACTGACTGCACTCGCATTGCTAAAAACAGGGTTAACCCAAGGCGCCACAGTGTCAGCAATAATTACCTTCTTAAATAGCCCTAGAGTAAACCACGTCACACTTACAGCCATAGCCTTGTGGGAGAAGACCAGGTTTCGCAAGCGATAAAATTGGGGAATTGTATCCCTATGGTGCAAAATCGGCCCAGCAATTAAGTGCGGGAAAAAAGTAACAAATAAGCTGTAAGTTAAAAAATTATAATTTTTAGTCTCACCACGGTAAGCATCTACTAAGTAAGCTGTTTGAGTGAACGTGTAAAACGAAATACCCAGCGGCAGAATGATTTGGGGGATACTCCAGTTCGTGTTGAGTACCTGTTCAACAGAATTTATGAAAAAGTTAGCGTACTTGTAATACGCCAGTAGCCCCAGGTTAAAGCAAATACCTGCCCAAAGTAAATTTTTAGCTTGCTTACTACCAAGGTCAGATTTGCTGATATGTTTACCAACTTGATAGTTGATCCCAATTGAAATCAACAGCAGAGGTAGATAAGCAATACTCCAGTAACTATAGAAGCCTAAAGAAGCAATCACCAACCAGGCTAAAGCGACTTGAGTTAAACGCAATCTAGTCAAGCTGAAAAAGCCGATGAGGGTAATTGGTAAAAAACAAAAAATAAAGGCGTAGGAGTTAAATAGCATTTCAGTGTTACTGCTGAGAAAAAACCAGTGCTAGCTAATTTGATTTATACTAATCCTGATGAGATTGGCAACATGATTTGATTCCTTAGATGCCAGCTAAACCCACCATTTTTCTGGTAAAGTTAATCACCTGTTTCTGACAAGTTCCAAAGCTAGATTTCATAACAAAGATAGTGGTCAAAAATTGTGACACACCTTTCAAAAGTTGCGGATCTTCCAGACATAAAATCTTGCTGACATCGGGAAAAAGATAAAAAAGTTCGATGGTCAAGTCGCTTGTCTACGAGACGCTGCGCGAACGCTCCAATTAAAAATTAAAAATGTAAAATTAAAAATTGTAAGACGCTCGTGGACTCGCTCTAAGCGAAGCCATGCCGAAGGCTTTACGCTTCGCTATCAGTGGGGGCTTGTACCCAAAATTAATTAAATATTAGTGAAGAAGAATAATTTTTAATTTTTAACTTTTAATTAAAAAAAGGTCAGGGATTGTCAGTGGTAAAAGGTAAAAGTGGTTTTAGACTTTAGGATCAATTGACTCCTGATGTTCTAAGTTTCTACCCCATTCAAAAGTCCAAATTTCATCATTTGTTTTTGACGCAGTGAACTAATTGCTAAAACTAAAATACTTAGGGTGATTACTAAAACTCCATAACTCGGTAGGGCGAAGATAGTTACTTTCATAATGTATGGCAATTCACCTGCTTTCACGTTCCAACGGTTTGCTAAAGAGTGGATAAGCCAGCCGTGAATAACTGCTGTTTGCACTGCAAGAGCGCAAACCCCTGCTAACCAAACAAAGATTCTTTTTCTAGAGAATTTACAATGCCTAATCTGATCCAATAAATCATTTAGCAAAAAAACAACAGCAGGTATTAACATCACAGAACTAGTTTCTTGAGAATAGATGATCGCAATACTCAAACAAGAAACGAGTGCCATTTCTGGTAAATATATTTTTTTGGACCAGCCTGTAAAAGATTGTTGTAGATACCAATACCAACCTACCAAACCAACAATTATCAGAACAAGTAAGTTTGACAATAGCTTGGCAAAGAATGGGTTATTGGGAAATAATCTTGGCCCCACAACCATCAAATCAATGCGACTGATTGAAATATAGGGGCTAACTGATGGATCATTTAGCCAGAGTGAAAATCCACGAGCGACATCCGACACGAATTGCGTCAAAGAATTGCCCGTCAAGGCTAGGCCTATAAATACTAGAGAAGTTACTGTGACAACAGATACAAAAACTAGAGAGAACCGTCTTTTAAGTAGAAAATACAAAACGAATAATGCAGCTAACGTTGGTTTACAAACGGCAAGTCCCAAGCAAATTCCTGCTGGAATATCTTGATTTTTTCTAGCCAAGATAAACATCCATAAGATAAGAACTGCAATAAAAATGGCAACATTACCAACTTGAAGATCGCGAACTACGCCATAAATTAAGGCAACCGAAATTGTGCAAATAATTCTGAAGGCTCGTGACTTAGACTCTAGTAATATATTCGCTCCCCATAAGGCCAAAGCGATTGCTAATACATGCATTAAAACCCAGATTTTAAATGCAGTATTCATCGAAAAATAACCCAAAAACCAGATCAGAGGAATAATATTAGGTGGATAGACAAACGGTGGAAGAGAGCCACACACCGTAGTTATGTTACAGAAATTCTGATTAAAAATCTCGACATTAAAAGGACTCAAATGCTGATGAGCCAATTTACTCGCCACATAATACCACTGGAAATCCCATAAAGGTGGATTTGGCTGGTTTAGGAAATATATTAGCCAACCTGTATAACAGAGGAATCTTGTAACTACTAATACAACACCTGCTTGAACAAGAAAGTTAACAATTGGTTGGCGAAAAAATCGTATCAACCTTTGGATTACAGGAGATTTCAAGAATGAAGAATTTTTCCAGGCTGCCTTTTCATCATCTAATCGCCAATTATTTTTGAGGGCAAAAGCAACTACAATTACTATAATTAAATTCCAAAAGCCAAAGCTTATCATCGGAATAATCTCAATAATTATTTCTGTATTTTGCAGATAATATCACTGAAGTAAATCTTGATAATAGATACTTAAGTATTTTCATCACTACTTTACAAAAATTTGATAATTACTCCCGATTATTTTCATAATAACTTTATAAAATTTTGATAATTACTCCCTTCCCGCCATAAGATTGGCAAAAAGATGCGTCTTTCTATGCCAGTTGCTTGCCTGTAGGGGTAACTGGAAACTACCCTTTAACCTTTTAACTCTGCGTTCTCTGTGCCTCTGTGGTTAAATAAAATACTTTTTAGCTGCTCCAGACGTGAAAGATGCAGAGAGAAAAAAAAAGATTTTACCAGTCAACTTCAAAGGGCTAGTCTTCAAAGTTTTGCATTCTCTTCGCTCTACATTTTTTGGTCTTACTTATTACATAAAGCGTCGTTCAACAACTCGCGGTGCATTAATGCTCTATCTACTAAAGATTGTATTTGCTCTGGTGATAACGGATCGCCATTAGCGTAATGCTCCATCCAAGTCAGACTAATCAAATTAGGGTCATCTGGTAAACTAGCTAAATCCCATCCAGGCATTTCCAAGTCTTCCATGAGACGATTTACCTTGGGGTCATAACTGAGAGCAAAGCAACGACAACCAACAGATGCTGCCATAATCAAGCTGTGTAGACGCATCCCTATTGCCATTTCAACGCCGCGAAACACACCTTTCAAAAGTTGCGGATCTTCCAGACATAAAATCTTGCTGACATCTTTAAGGTGTGGTTGAATAGCTTCGGCAATACTTAAATCTTCACTTTTTTGAAACGGCAATAGTAAAATAAAAGCTTGCGTAGCTTTTTGAAAGTCAACCAAAGCACGAGTCAAGTTTGCTAGGCGTGTTTCTGTAAGCTGAGGATGCGATCGCAACGTTACCGCAACTCTTGGCGCAGGGAAATCCCAAAGTCCTGGTACTGGTTTCGATTCCAACGCCCAAACCGGGTCAGGAGCTATAATACAAGGAATTTGCCAATCAGATAATAAAGCCGCACTGGCGCGATCGCGGACACTAACTTTGCTACAATTACCAAAGGTTTCCCGTGCCAACCAACGAGTTTGCGGACGCACTAACGGGCCAATACCCTGCGCCCAAGCAACAGTTTTCAAACCCATTTTCTGCGCCAATGCCATCAGTCCGCCATAATAAAATGGGCTGATAGTGCTGGTAACATCCTGAATGAGACTCCCGCCACCCCAAATCAAGGCATCACTTGAGCGTAAAGCTTGCAGTACAGGTAAAACAGCCATGCGATCGCAAGTTTCTACATTGTAGCGATCGCGCGTTTCCTTTGGATTACCAGAAAGCACCACAGGCGTTACGTGAGATGGTAACATTTGCAAAAGCGTTGCTAACAAAGCTTCGTCACCACCATTACCTTTACCGTAATATCCAGACAATAACGCCCGCATCTTTGCCATTTTAGATTTTGGATGAAAGGATTTAAATTTTAGATTATCAACTTTTCTCTCAAAAATTGCTTAGATGTCCGTCACTCTACCAACTAAAGATAAATTTTCTTGTGGGAAGATGATCTTATAGAAAGACAGAGAACTAAATTACTTTTGACTTTTAACTTTTGACTTTTGACTTGTTATGCACGCCTTATCGATTCCCACCTGGATTATTCATATTTCTAGCGTTATTGAGTGGATTGTCGCCATTTGGTTAATCTGGACTTATGGCGAACTTACTAATAACCGCAGTTGGTGGGGATTATCCCTTGCCATGTTACCAGCTTTAGTCAGCGCCATGTGTGCTTGTACCTGGCATTATTTCGACAACGCCGAATCTCTGGAATGGCTGGTAACGCTTCAAGCTACCATGACCTTAGTTGGTAATTTTACGCTTTGGGCAGCAGCGTATTTGATTTGGCGTTCTACCAAGTCTGTTAACACTGTTGAACCAAAACCTATCAAATCAGAACAATGATTTCTAAAGAAACCCTGTTTGCACTTTCACTGTTTCCCTATTTGGGTTTCTTGTGGTTTATCAGCCGCAGTCCGCAAATGCCGCGTTTAGCGCTGTATGGATTTTATGGCACTCTCGTCTTTGTTGCCATCACCATCCCAGCCGGAATTTATGCTGTATTGCATTATGGCAAGTCTTTGGCAGATGTGGATTGGTTGCACGGTGGTGCAGAAGTATTTTTGACGCTTTCTAATATTTTGCTTGTACTGGGTTTTGGACAGGCTGTAAGGCAATTAAAAATGAAAAATTAAAAACATTGAGATCATCCCACCCCTAAAAGGGTATGGGATTTCACGTTGCCTGTTAACAGGCAACGTCAACGGCATCGGGGCATCTCTCACCCCATCTTTAAAAAGAGTGGGTTTTCCCGACGCCTTTTTATAAACCCAGCATAGCCAGTGTTTGATTGCATTGAGTTTTGAGGAAAAGGTAAATGGACGTAATTCCAGCGATTGATTTACTAGAAGGTCACTGTGTGCGACTGTATCAAGGAGACTACGATCGCTCGCAAGTTTTTAGCGATAATCCTGCTGATGTTGCCAAACAGTGGGTAGATCAGGGTGCTACCAGATTGCATATAGTTGATTTAGATGGTGCTAAAGCGGGTAAAGTAGTAAACCTGGGGGCAATCGAAGCGATCGCTCATGCTGTGTCAGTGCCCATTGAAATTGGTGGAGGATTACGCGATCGCACCAGCGTGCAACAAGTATTCAATCTAGGGATACAGTGGGCAATTCTCGGAACCATCGCTGTAGAACAACCCCAGCTAGTGCAAGAACTCTGCCAAGAATTTCCCGAACAGATTATTATCGGTATTGATGCCCGTAACGGCCGCGTAGCAACTCGCGGGTGGTTAGAAACCTCAGAAGTTTTAGCAACCCAACTGGCTGTACAAATGCAAGAATTGGGTGCAGCAGCGATAATTTACACAGATATCCACCGGGACGGTACACTTATAGGCCCCAATTTAGAAGCTTTGCGAGAACTTGCAGCAGTAATTTCCATCCCGATAATTGCTTCTGGTGGCGTAAGTTCTGTTACCGATTTGTTGAGTTTGTTAGCGTTAGAACCTCAAGGCGTGACTGGTGTGATTGTCGGACGTGCTTTATATACTGGAGATATTTTACTCAAAGAAGCGTTGCGAGCGATCGGGCCTGGGCGGATACAGGATATTCCACCCAATCTAGGTTTTTCAACCTTTGCTTGACATTTTCAACCTTTGCCAAAAGGTTTTGCCTATGTTTAATGTACAGATGTGTCTGTATACACAGATACATCTGTACTATGGCTATTTCAAACCAAAAGTCGCTTTCTAAAAGCTTACTACTGGTATCAAATGGACGAATTGATTCAATTACCAAGTCTGTTATTCTTTTATCAAATAAAATTTACGTGCTGACTGAAAGGATTTTCCTCTCAATGCATAACGCTTCCAATTTCTCGTTAGTGGAAACAACACTAGTAGAACAATTCTACAAAATCTGTATAACTTGATTCTAAATTAAGTATCGTTCAGAGTTAAGATAACAAAATTATCTAAAATTGTGCTTCAAACTACAAAAATTGTTAAAACAACTAACTAATACCATATTTCCAGCCTCGGTCTTCCGACTAGACAGTGGTTTAACTTTTATTCATCAAGAAATTCCCACTACTCCTGTAGTTGTGGCGGATGTTTGGGTGCGTGCTGGAGCAAGCCTAGAGCCAGAACCGTGGTTCGGCATGGCACACTTTTTAGAACACATGATTTTTAAAGGTACGGCGACGCTACCCCCTGGAATGTTCGATTCCAAAGTTGAAAACCGGGGTGGCGTGAGTAATGCGGCGACAAGCTATGATTATGCTCATTATTCACTCACCACAGCTGCCCCTTATTTAAAAGATACTCTGCCCTACTTGGGAGAACTACTGCTCAATGCGGCAATTCCAGAAGATGAATTTAGCCGCGAACGGGACGTGGTGCTAGAGGAAATTCGCTCTTGTCAGGATGATTCTGACTGGATAGGATTTCAAGCTCTGATTCAAAGCGTTTATCCGCATCACCCTTACGGACGTTCGGTGCTGGGTACTGAGCAGGAACTGATGCAGCAATCACCAGAAGCAATGCGCTGTTTTCACCACGCCCACTATCAGCCGGAAAACATGACGGTGGTAATTGCCGGGGGTATAGCCCAGGAATCAGCTTTGGAAATGGTAAATCATTCATTTGCTGATTTTGCCGAACGCTCTAATTGTCCGCAGTTTGAGAAAGTGACAAAGCCAACGATAACAGGAATTCACCGTCAAGAACTGTGTTTACCACGCATAGAGCAAGCGCGATTGTTGATGGCGTGGCTGGTACCCGGAGTAGAAGAAATCCGCGCTGGCTTTGGTTTAGATTTGTTGTCGGTGTTATTGGCAGAAGGTCGAACTTCGCGTTTAGTGCGCGATTTGCGAGAAGATTTGCAATTGGTACAAGGAATTTGCAGTAATTTTTCTCTACAACGGGAATCAAGTTTATTTACAATTACTGCCTGGTTAGAACCAGAAAATCTGGAGGAAGTTGAGTCCTTGATTTGCGCTCATTTAGATGATTTGCAGACTAGAGGAATTAGCGAACAGGAACTTGCTCGTACACGCAGGCTGTTATGTAACGAGTATGCGTTTTCTACCGAAACGCCCAATCAGCTTACAGGACTTTATGGCTATTACAATACCATCGCCCAAGTTGAATTAGCTGTGACATATCCGCAGCAGATTCAGTCTTTTGATGCCCAAGAACTACAAAAATTAGCTAAACAGTATCTTTCGCCGCAGAATTATGCGGTTACTGTACTTAAACCATGTTAGTCATTGGGGATTGGGCATGGGGCATTAGTTTTTGACAAATGACAAATGACAAAGGACAAAGGACAAATGACAACCTTGCTGCAAAAATCACCTATCCATCGCACCGTATTGAACAATGGCATTGTGGTGCTGGTGGCAGAAAATCCTGCTGCGGACATTATTGCGGCACGAATCTTTCTGCGTGCCGGTAGTTGTAACGAAAATCGGGAGCAAGCAGGGTTGGCACATTTGCTATCAGCAGTGATGACAAAGGGATGCGATGGACTTTCTAGTTTGGAAATTGCTGAAAAAGTCGAGTCTGTAGGGGCGAGTTTGAGTGCAGATGCTGGCAGTGATTATTTTTTGCTATCTTTCAAAACGGTAACATCTGATTTTGGAGAAATTTTAACATTGGCAGGGCAGATTTTGCGATCGCCTACTTTTCCCGAAACTCAAGTGGAACTAGAACGGCGTTTAGCACTCCAAGATATTCGTTCCCAAAAAGAGCAACCGTTCAATGTTGCCTTTGAACAAATGCGGCAGGTAATGTACCAAAATCATCCCTACTCCATGTCAGTGCTGGGAGATGAAACTACTATGAGCCGCTTAACTCGTGCAGATTTAGTGGAGTATCACCAAACTTATTTCCGTCCAGATAATGTAGTAATTAGTATTGCTGGTAGAGTCACACCCACAGATGCAGCAGCGTTGGTGGAAGAAGTTTTTGCTGATTGGCAAGCGCCAGCCCAAGCACTACCAATACTGAATTTACCTGAGATTAGAGTGGAACCGCAGGTAAGGATTAAGCCAATACAGACACAACAATCAATCGTGATGCTTGGTTATTTGGGAACCTCGGTGAGTTCTGTTGACTATGCCGCCCTAAAGTTGCTGTGTACCTACTTGGGAAATGGGCTTTCTAGCCGCTTGTTTGTCGAATTGCGGGAAAAGCGCGGTTTAGCTTATGAAGTATCCGCCTTTTACTCTACGAGACTATTTCCAGCCTCATTTGTGGTTTACATGGGTACAGCACCGGAAAATACCACCATTGCCTTAGAGGGACTACGTACAGAAGTAGATTTATTGTCTACCGTCGAAGTATCCCAAAGCGCACTCCAAGCAGCTAAAAATAAAATATTGGGGCAGTACGCCTTGGGTAAACAAACGAATGGGCAAATTGCTCAGATATACGGCTGGTATGAAATTTTGGGTTTAGGAATTGATTTTGACACCAAGTTTCAAGAATTGATTGCGGCTGTGAGTGCTAAGGATGCGATCGCATCAGCTTGTAAGTATTTAAAAGAGCCTTACTTGTCTTTGGTTGGTCAAGAAGAAGCGATTAATCGAGCGATCGCGTAACTGAAAATGTGGAATCGTAAAATGCAGCAGCTGTTTTTTAGAGCAAGCGGCTGTACCATTAGCATGAGAATATTCTGGGAGTAAATTCCATGCAAAGCAGCCTGACAGCAAGTATTTTGAGTTACTTAAAATTACTAGATCCAACTGTAAATCGCTGTAGAATGGAAAAACGGCAAAAGGGTTGGTGGGCAAAGAGGTCTAAATCGTTATCAGCCATTGAAATACTCTTGTTCTGCACTACGCCTCTGCTTATTGCTTCAACGGCTGTAGTATCAATAGCAGCACCACAAAAAATTGCCCAAGTAAATCCTGGAAATACTATCAACCGCCCTATCCTCAAAGTTGGTAGCCAAGGCGAACGCGTGGCTGAACTTCAGGCAGCTCTGAAACTTTTGGGTTTTTACTCTGGTGCCGTAGATGGTACATATACTGAGAATACCGCCAGCGCTGTTTCCCGATTTAAACAAGCAGCTGGCTTAAATCCAGATGGCGTTGTTGATGCCAGCACTTGGCAACGACTTTTCCCTAATCAACCAGAAGTAGCATCAACCGTCCCTTCATCCCAGCCAAGATTTAACTCAGCTACGAATTTTCCTGTTCCAACTCAGGCTAACAACCTCACCAGTGTTGCAAATCCCAACCCCCCAAGACAAGCTGTAACACAAGTCCCGACTAACCCCGAACCAAGACCTACTACCACAAGACAAGTTGCGACTAACCTTGAGCCAAGACCTACTACCCCAAAAAAAGCTGTAACACAAGTTGCTACTAGCCCTGAGCCAAGACCTGCTACCCCAAGAAAAACTACAACTTCAAGCACACAAAAAACGCCGAATCGTCCTACATCAAATACTAGAACTCAGTCAACTACACGGGCTGGGCAAACTACTCGAACTCAGTCAAAGACAACTACTCAGCGAACCCCTGGGATTCAATACACCTCAGAAGGATTGCCAATTTTGCGTATAGGATTACGTGGTTCTGAAGTTGTTAAGTTGCAACAACAATTGAAAAAGCTTGGTTTCTTGAAAGGCGATGCCGATGGAGACTTTGGCGAGACAACTGAGGCAGCTGTGAAAGCAGCACAAAAGCGCTATGGTTTAGAAGCTGACGGTGTAGTTGGTGGCTCTACCTGGGAGGCTCTTTTGCGGCGTTAGTCTTGCTAATGAGCATCTACTTTGCCTGTAACTAAAGGCGCGGACAAGATGCTTCAAAGTTCTGAACTTATTTCTTTTTTAGAAATCCCCAAAGTACAGAGGTTTTTCAACTTCAATAAACCTCTGTAAAGATTTTGCGCTTACAGAAATTTTTATGAATTTAATGCGGTACATCCTGCAATAGGATAAAGATACACCGATTAGAAGTATTTCTCTATGCCAGCACTGAAAAATTACATTACTTTTGGGCTGACAGAAAATAATGGCAACTTTAAAAGTCAAGCACAGGAACATCTGATAGTGTTACAGATCACAATCGGTAACAGTGAAATTAATTAAACTTACTGCTAATTCCTCTAAAAAACCTTATGAAACACTTTTTATTAACTTGGCTCGGTACTGCGGTGGCCTTATTTCTTACTGCTAATATCGTTCCGGGATTCTTTATCAAGAATTTTGTGACTGCCTTGATTGCTGCCCTTGTTATTGGTCTGGTTAATGCATTTATTAGACCAATCTTGCGGATTTTGACATTTCCGATTACCTTGCTCACCTTTGGTTTATTTACATTAGTGATCAATGCTTTAACTCTTTGGTTGGCAAGTGCTTTAACTCCTGGTTCTGGGTTTGAGATTCGGGGCTTTTTACCTGCTTTGTTAGGTTCAATTGTGCTAGCTATTGTTTCTAGCGTAATTAACTATTTTTTGAGAGTTGTTGACTAGAAAAATTAGTACAGTTTTGTAATAAGCTGTTCCACGTTTAACTTGCATAACTAGGGCGCTCATATTGCCCACCCCACAAGAGTTATGTATAATTCGCTTATGCAAATTATACCAATTCAAATAATGTTTGCGACACATCAATTATTTGTAAGGGCACAACATTGTTGTGCCCCTACCCATCTGTCGCATTCTTTTTTCAAATTGGTATTAAATGTTTTTCACTCTAGCAATTCCGGAGTGGGGGCTTGGGCAACAGCTAGTGTTACTGCTCCTGGTTGCCCTTCTAGCTTGAAAATCTGTTTAGGAATTAGGAATCTTACTCCCAATGCTTCTGTGCTGGTAAAAGGGGAAACAGTCAACAATGGGGTTTGAGTAGCTGCAAGAATAGCAGCTGCCTCTGCTACGCTAGGTGTACCTACTTTGTGTTCGGTAATTGTGGCAGGGTTGGGGACACAGACACAGCGAAGGATTTGGGCAGAAAAAGTTTTTAGGGGCAAGTTGCGGAGATGGCAAAGTTTTACTAAACCAAATTCTGAGGCTTTAGTGTCAATTGTAGCAATCCCTGCGATCGCACTTTGACAAAGTTGATTTTCTCGAAAGACTTGCTCTATTGCCCAATCAATTAACTGCCATGAGGTTCCCCGTTTACAACCAACTCCTACCCATAAAACCTGCTGCACTTGGTGTATTTCCTGATTCAATTCGTCAGATTTTGGTTTACTCCAACAGCCATCCAAATAAATCTCCCACCGTCAGCCTCAACTCACTTGCAAAATCTGGGACAGGGAGTAAAGCTTCTAATTCATCCAACATGATTGGCTGTTGATTGCGGATGTATACGAATACCGTTTGTTCTTCTGGATCAATCAGCCAACCCATTTGTGTTTCATAATTCAGGCAATGCAGAATATTTTTTGTAACTTTCGTTTGTCTTTGGTCAGGTGATAGAATCTCGATAGTCCAATCGGGAGCTGCTGAAAATAAATTTGCTACCCTGCCATTTTCTTTGCGAGGTATTCTCTCCCAAGTAAATACCGCTACATCCGGGATAATTGATCTACCTCCAAAGGTACACCGCAGTTCTGGATATGCTCGTGCAACTCTTTGGGGTTTCAATATAGAATTAATAAAAACAATCAGTTCACCTTGAATAGTGCTATGTTCTCCCTGTGCCTTTGGTTTTTGAATAATTTGACCATTGATGTATTCACTAGCGGGTTTCGTTTCTGGTAGCTTTAGAAACTCTGCCAAAGTTATGTTTTTAGATGGTGTTTGTACCATTTGCGATCGCCTCCAAGTCAAGCAATTCTGATTAAAAAACCGCAAAGTACACAAAGAAAAAATCAGCTTGACTCTTACTCTGCGTACCTTTGCGTTAAAAAAAATTACATCCTCTCCAATACCTCAATTCCCAACAACTCCAATCCCAACTTCAAAGTTCTAGCAGTCAAATCACACAGAATCAAGCGCGATGTTCGTTGTGGTTCCTGTGCCTCCAACACCTGAACCCCTTGATTGCGGTCATAAAACTGATTAAACTTTTTACTCAGTTCATACAAATACTCACATAAACGATTGGGGAGCAAATCTTGCTCTACATTACTAATAACTTCATCCAGTTGAAGTAAATATTTTGCCAGTGCTAATTCTGTTTCATGTTGCAACAAGACAGCATTGTTTCCCAACTTCTCAAAGTTAATGTCACCCTTGCGGCTAATCCCCTGAATCCGCGCATAAGCATACAGCATATAGGGCGCAGTATTACCTTTAAAATCCAGCATCTTATCATAGCTGAAGATGTAGTTGCTGGTGCGGTTTTGGCTTAAGTCTGCATACTTAACTGCACTGATCCCAACTACCCTAGCAACTTCATTAATAAATTCTTCAGTTTCTTGGCGTTCTTCTTCTTGTAATCTAGTTTTTAGATCAGTATGGGCACGAGAAACAGCTTCATCTAATAAATCCCGCAACCGCACAGTATCTCCAGAACGAGTTTTGAATTTCTTCCCATCTTCTCCTAACACCAACCCAAAGGGGATATGAACTAATTCCACATCATCGGGAATCCATCCAGCTTTGCGTGCCACCTGGAAAAATTGGGCAAAGTGGTTTCCTTGTCCAGCATCTGTTACATAAACTATCCGCTTTGCTTGATCCTTTTGAATCCGGTAGCGGAGAGATGCTAAATCTGTTGTAGCGTAGTTATAGCCGCCATCTGATTTCTGTACAATTAAGGGCAAAGGTTCACCTTCTCTATTTGTAAACCCTTCCAAGAAAACGCATTTTGCCCCTTGGTTTTCTACCAGTAAGCCAGATTTTTCTAAATCATCTACAACGCCAGATAGTAAAGGGTTATAAAAAGATTCCCCACGTTCAATTATCTGGACATCCAGCAAGTCATAAATTATTTGAAACTCTTGCCGCGACTGTTCGCACAGCAGTTTCCAAGCATGAAGTGTATCTTCTGCACCTGCTTGTAATCTGACAACTTCTTGCCGTGCTGTTTCTTGAAAAACTGCATCTGTATCAAACCGTTGTTTGGCTTTGCGGTAAAAAGAAACTAAATCACCAATGTCTAAAGCATTAGCGGTGGTAAGCGCGTCTGGGTAAACTTCCCGCAGATAGGTGATTAACATTCCAAACTGCGTACCCCAATCGCCCACATGATTTAACCGCAGAACATCGTGTCCTTGAAATTCTAAAATTCGGGCGATGGAATCACCAATAATCGTAGAACGCAAGTGTCCAACGTGCATTTCTTTAGCAATATTTGGACTGGAAAAATCCACAATTTCCCGCTTGGGCGTTTTTGCAGATGGAACTCCCAACCTGGGATCAGCTTGTATTTCGTTCAGTTGTGCTTCTAGGTATACCGTTTTCAGTTTCAGATTGATAAATCCTGGCCCAGCGATTTCTGGCGGTTCGCAGATTTCGGATACATTTAGTTTCTCAACGATCGCACCTGCGATCGCTCTTGGTTGCTTTCCTAATTTTTTACTCAAGGATAAAGCCACATTCGCCTGATAATCACCAAATTTAGGATTACTAGCAGAAACCAAAATTGGATCTACTCCAGCGAAGTCAGCGCCAAAAGCCGCAACTATTGCGGCTCTTAGCTGAACTTTTAGTTTTTCTTGTGTAGCGTTCATATATAAATTTTATCTGGGAGAGAGAAAATGTAGCTCTAGAAAAGCTTGATTATTAACTTTAGCATTTCATTTTGAGCCACTCGATTCATAGAAATGTTTTTGTCCCTCTACTTAGCAATGCTGAAACCCACGACAAAATTACGGACATAAATTACGACACAATGTCGTTTACTCTTCTTTCTCAATAAGACTACTCTATCTGTGATATAAATTTCACCTATACAGATAAGCGTTAGCATGACAATACGCGAAGTTATCAAACGACTAGAAGCTGATGGTTGGTATCTTGCCAGAACTAAAGGTAGTCATCGACAGTTCAAACATCCAGATAAATCCAGTACTGTAACAGTGTCTGGTAAACCAAATGTGGATGTGCCAATTGGTACTCTTAAAAATATCTGGAGACAAGCTCAATTGGAGGAATACTAATGCGTTATACAGTTGTGATTGAAAAAGGAGAAACTAGCTATGGCGCTTATATCCCTGATTTACCAGGTTGTGTAGCTGTGGGTGAAACTTTAGAAGAAGTCAAGCAGATGATTGCAGAAGCTGTTGAATTTCATATAGAAGGAATGCTAGAAGATGGTTTACCTATTCCTAAACCTACAAGCATCGCTCATGAGGTTGAAGTTGCAAACTACAGTAAAACATAATTATCGGAAACCACTAAATTAGCTCTAAACAATCCTTCTAGAAATTTAAGTCTATGTAAAATGCGATCGCACCGCACTTTTGGGTTACATAACTCATTCACTGTGTAGCTGCAAGTCACCCAGTAAATGAATTAAGGCAGAGAAGATGAAAGAATCGAGTTGTATTGAAGCTTCTCTCCTTCTGCCCAAGCAAGGCACAACTGACGGAAACGATCGCCCCGCACCTCAAAATTCGGGTACTGATCGAAACTCGCACAAGCCGGAGATAGCAACACCACAGGCGCTTCATACTCCTTAGCTAATTCCGCCGCTCTAGGAACTGCTCTTTCCATCGTTTCCACAATGTGGTAGGAATAATACCCTACTTCTTGGAGGCGTTGGGCAAATGCGGGTGCAGCAGAGCCAATCAATAACACAGCAGCAGCTTTGGTTTGAATTTGTGCTAGCCAGCCAGTATCATCACCTGCTTTAGCTTCTCCACCAGCAATTAAAATCGCTGGACTTTTCACAGATGCTAAACCAACTTCAGCAGCATCGTAGTTAGTGGCTTTACTGTCGTTAATGAAATCAATACCTTCCCAAGTGCAGATATGCTCCAAACGATGAGCAACACCGGGGAATTCAACAATAGCACGTGCGATCGCATCACGGTTAATTCCCGCTAATCGTGCCGTTGCTACTGCCATCAAGAGATTTTGTTGGTTATGTTCTCCCACCATTCGCAAAGTAGATACTTTCACAATCGGTTCTGGTGCAGAGGTTGCAGTCAATTTTTCCACAACCCAGTCGTCTGCTATGTAAAAGCCTTTTTCGCTAATTAGGAAATCTTTTCCTTTTACACTTGTCCAATAAGCATTAGGCCAAGCACTTAAACCTTGTTGCCTCAAGTAGGGATCATCGCCATTGAATACTTGGAATTCGGACTGACGCAACAACTTGGCTTTGATGTTGTAATAATTCTCTAAAGTCTTATGGCGACTAAGATGATCTGGTGTGAAAGTCGTCCAAACACCGATACGTGGTGCAAGAGAACTCGAAGATTCTATTTGATAGCTGCTAACTTCCGCAATCACCCAATCGAGTGAAGAGTGAGGAGTTAGGAGTGAGGAGTTAGGAGTTAAGAGTGAGGAATTATCAAATGCTTCCCCTGCCTCCCCTGCTCCCCCTGCTCCCTGCTCCCTGCTCCCTGCCCCTCTCCCCTTCCAAGATAGGGCAACATCACAAGCAGCGTAGCCAATATTACCGCAGGCAGGTGCATTTAATCCTGCTGCTTGAAAAATGGCAGCAATTAAAGCTGTGGTAGTAGTTTTGCCGTTAGTACCTGTAATTCCTACCCAAGGTAACGAGCGTAAATTTCGCCAAGCGAGTTCCATTTCGCCAATGGTTTCAATACCTAATTGGCGTGCCTTGATTAATACGGGAATATCCCAAGGCACGCCAGGACTAACAACTATTAATTGGGGTAAATTATCACCATTCAATTCTAGGGATTGGCCTAGTTTCACGGTTATTTGCTCGGCAGCGAGTTCTTGTTGTTGTTGTAGGAGGGTTTCGGAGGTGTTGCTATCACTTAGCTCAACCTCCCAACCTTCTCCTTTCAACAATCTCGCCGCAGCAACACCGGACTTTCCCAATCCAATTACAGTAGCTCTAGGCATAGATTGCAGCAGAGTCCCTGGTTAAGCACTCCCTATAGTAGCGTCTATTGGCAAAAATTACACAACTTTTTGTTGATCTACGCTACAGATTTTTGACGATCGCACCAAAATCAGCTAAGACACGGGCATGATTGCGAACCAATCCCAGTAAGTGCAATCGATTACGCTTAATTTCTGGATCGGAGTCCATAACTAATACGCTATCTGGGCCATCAAAGAAGTTACTAACTGTCGGAGCAATTTTTGCTAGTGCTGCTATTAACAGTTGATAATTTCGTGTCTGCTGTGCTGTTTTAGTTTGCGGTACTGATTCGATTAAGGCATTATACAAAGTTGCCTCAGAGGGTTTTTGGAATAATTCTGGACGAACTACTGTTGTCGGTTCTAGCTGTTTTGTATCCAGATCACCTTGGGCGGCTAATCGTGTGGAACGGTTAACGGTTTCGTAGATGTTATCTAAGGTACTGTCATTGCGAATTTGTTGTAAGTATAAGGCGCGATCGCGCACATCCAATAAATCCTTTAACGTCCGTTCTGTGTATTCTGGGTCATTTTCTCCCAAAACTGCATTTACCAAGTCGTAATCAATCTGCTTTTCTTCTTGTAGTAAAGTGCGGATGCGTTGTAAGAAAAAGTCTTGTAATGCTGCGGTTAATGATGCCCGCTCTTTTTGATACTTTGCTGCAAAATCTGTTGCTATTTGTGCCAATAAATCATCTAAATTTATCGGCAAATTATAAAACCAAGTAATTTTAACTACAGCATTAGCAGCACGGCGTAAGGCGAAGGGATCAGACGAGCCAGAAGGAATTAAGCCTAAACCAAAGATACTCACCAAGGTATCTAATCTATCTGCCAAACCGACAATTTGACCCGTCAGCGTTTCGGGTAAAATATCACCTGCTCCCATTGGCAAGTAATGTTGATAAATTGCTTTCGCTACTTCGGCATCTTCACCACTGGCTAAGGCATATTTTTCTCCCATGATGCCTTGTAATTCGGGGAATTCATATACCATTTGAGTAACCAAATCTGCTTTACATAATAAAGCAGCACGTTGGATTTTTTGGCTTTGATTTTCTGCTAATTCTAATTGGGTAGTTATTCGCTCGGCAATCTTAACTACTCTATCTACCTTGGTACGCACCGAACCCAATTCTTCTTGGAAGGTGACTTTTTCTAACTGGGGTAAAAAGCTATCTATTGGCTTAGTTAAATCAGCTTCGTAGAAAAATCTGCCATCAGCTAATCTGGCACGAATTACTCTTTCATTCCCGACGGCAACAATATCTGATTTCTTGGGATCAGCATTAGAAATGGTGATGAAATTGGGCAATAATTCTTGCTCAGAACTATCTGGTTTGAATACAGGAAAATAACGCTGATGAGTCACCATGACTTCAGTAATTACCTCAGTTGGTAATTCCAAAAATTCTGGTTCAAATTTACCGACAACTGTAGAAGGATATTCTACAAGGTTGGTTACTTCCTCTAACAAATCGGGGTAAATTACCGTATACCCGCCTAAATTCTCTGCTACTGCCCTTACTTGCTCTTTGATAATATTTGCCCGTTCTTCTGGGTCAACGTTGACATAACCAGACTTGAGGGCGGTAACATAATCACTCGCTTGAGCAATTGTCACAGGTTCAGGATGCAAAACCCGATGACCTTGAGAAATGCGATCGCTCTGAATCGTTTTAGAACCATTTACTAATTCTAGAGGTAGCACCGTCTCATCTAACAAAGCTACCAGCCAGCGAATCGGTCGAGAAAATCTCCCATCTCCATCTCCCCAACGCATTAAACGTTTACCTTCCAAACCCCAAATCCATTGAAAAACCAGTTCTGTCAAAATTTCTGCCACAGGACGGCCGGGAATTTTTTTTTGCACGAAGACAAATTCCCCTTTGTCAGTGGGGCGAAGGAAGAGCGCATCCAGTTCCACACCTTGCTTTTTGGCAAAGCCGACAGCTGCTGCTGTCGGCTGACCATCTTTAAAGGCGGCTTGGGCGGGGGGCCCTTTAATTTCTTCTTCTCGGTCTGCTTGCTGAGATGGTAGACCTTTAATCAATACCGCCAAACGCCGGGGAGTACCGTACACTTGGACACTTTCACCCTGAAGGCTGTTTGCTTCTAGGCTTTGGGGAATCCGTTCTCGCCATTGTATTAAGGCAGCACTGAGAAAGCTTGCAGGTAATTCTTCTGTACCAACTTCTAATAGAAACGCAGGCATAGGTCACTGTTTTCAACTTTGCGTAGCTCAACTTTATCAGTTATTCTCAGGCGATCGCTCGTGATTTTGAGGCAACTAGAGTTTGAATGTTTCTCGTGAGTCTTTAAATACCGCAGTTTTCATTTGTATAAAGTACAAAACTAATGGTTTTGAGGCGGGGGTTACATGAAGCCTGATGACCGATGACCGATAACTGATAACTGTTAACCGTCAACAGTTAACAGTTAACGACCGTAAAGAGTGAGCAGGGAAACAAAGCGTAGCTACTGCTGTACCATCTTAGCTCCACATCCAAAAATAGCCGTAAACACTTGACCAAGCTGGAAAATCAGTGAGTAAGCCTTGCCAGATACATCCCTAAAATGGATAAAGTCAAACTTAGGTTCGTTAAATAGACTTGGTATTTCTCCAAAACTTCACAAAAAAAGTGTTTATCTTCATTGATTTATTACAATTTTATCGTATTTTCATTCGGTATTTACTTATACATATTTTATAGTTAAGTTAGTGTTGTTTATAAATTGATATCTGCATGATCTAAATCAACTTTGGAGTTATCGCTCTTTTATATATCTGAAGAGATAAAAATAAAATACTGACCTTGAATCTTTTTCAAAGCCTCACTTGGTTGGAACCAAGTACGCAGAAACAAAATAATGTTCTAAATATTCTTTAACGAGAGTAATAAAAGAGCCTTATGACAATAAAAAATATTTTCGCCAAAATTCCCTTTACCACAGCAATCAGCGCTACTTTTAATGTTACGTAGGCTAGCAATAACCGCAGCATCTAACAATCTAAATCAAGGTGTTGATTTCAACTTTATCTATCAAGATGATGTTGCGCTGCATTACATTTGATGCATTACGGCTTTTTCCAGTCACAGATCCAAATACGAAGCTAATCAAGACACTAGCGCTAAAAAGTTAGTCCCTTTGAATTACTGAAAAAATCGGATGTTCACCCATGAATGCAATACTCATTACTTGGTTAAAAATACCTAATGTGCCAGTTTTTAAGGCGGAATGCGGGTTATATGCATGATATTAAATATCATGTTACAATCTCCTAAGTGTAAGTTTAACGATTAAATTCGCTTTTAAATAAGTTAACGATTATTACATATATATAGTAGAAACCTTAAATAGTTGAACAGTCAAAAGCCATTAGTTAACACTGGTAACTTGTTACTGTACCTTTAAGGGATTTGATTGAAGCAGAAAAACGAATATTTGAGAACTAATAACTGTTAAAATCTATTTAGAAAAATCTAAGTAGTGCTTATCGAAATTATGATTTAAAAAATCATAATTTAATTAAAATGTAAATTAAATAATTAAAGTAACAGTCCCTACTGAAATTAGCAATAAATGCGCTTATCTCAGGCTGTATTCACCAAATTTATAAATAGCCTATGCACATTCTGATATATTCCTACAACTATCATCCAGAGCCGATTGGAATTGCTCCCTTAATGACTGAATTGGCAGAAGGATTAGTAAAGCGAGGTCATGAAGTGCGGGTGATTACCGGAATGCCAAACTATCCTGAGCGTAAAATTTACGATGAGTATCGGGGTAAATGGTACGTTACTGAGCAAAAAAATGGTGTCACCATTCAACGAAGTTATCTCCGAATTAAGTCTAAACCTAACTTAGTAGATCGGCTATTACTAGAGTTAAGTTTTGTTTTCACGAGCTTACCCCAAGGCTTTAAAGGCGGACGCCCTGATGTGATTATCTTAACAGTTCCGCCTCTTTTAGCTATTTTACCAGCAACAATATTTAGTTGGTTATACAACTGTCCAGTAGTTCTAAATGTGCAAGATATTTTACCAGACGCTGCCGTACGTATCGGGCTATTGAAAAACAAGTGGATGATCCAAACTCTTGCAGCCTTAGAGAAATTTGGATATCGAACTGCACACACTATTACTGTCATTGCCGATGGGTTTCGGGAAAATTTAGTGAATAAAGGAGTACCTGTTAATAAAATCGTTTGTATTCCCAATTGGGTGAATGTAAATTTCATCTGCCCCTTACCAAAACAGAAGAATTCCTGGATATCTAGCCATCAACTTGATGGAAAATTTGTAGTCCTTTATTCGGGCAACATTGCTCTAACGCAAGGTTTAGAAACAGTAATAGAAGCAGCAGTTCACTTACGTCATATTAGGGATATTGTCTTTGTTATCGTTGGTGAATCAATAGCATTGCAGAGGTTGCAGGAATATTGCCTTGTAAATGGAGCAGATAATGTTTTGCTGCTACCGTTGCAGCCGCGAGAAAAACTACCCGAAATGCTAGCAGCATCTGATGTAGGGTTGATTGTGCAAAAGCGCAATGTGATTTCGTTCAATATGCCTTCAAAAATACCACTACTGTTGGCAAGTGGTCGCCCGATTGTGGGTTCAGTTCCTCCTAGCGGTACTGCTGCAAAAGCAATCCAACTCAGTGGGGGTGGAATAATTGTGAAGCCAGAATCACCCGATGCAATGGCTGCTGCGGTGCATGATTTATATGCTAATCCTACTCTAGGGGCGAGGTTAGGTAACGCAGGGAGACAGTTTGCCGAAGAAAACTATTCTTTGGAGCAAGCACTTGATCGGTATGAAGGGCTGCTTTCTCATGTTGTTACTACTCGAAAATCAACTGTGCGTATCTTACCGAAATTGAATTCCAAGAAATCAATTGTCGATGGTTGAACATAGCTGGAGACTGAGGATTTTTATTATCAAAATGGGATGCTCTGTTAATTAGCTATTGTGAAACCAAAACCCTAATTAGAAAAAATTAAATCACCCAAATGGGTGAGTTAATAATCAACCGCTCGGGTGACCTAAGTGTAGGAAGTTGAGATTGCTAAAAAATAGGAATCTAGAGAATACTAATTGATTGCACGTCGTTTGTGGTGAGGATAACTCGATGAAACTTGCAACCTTGCTTAGTAAAGCTGAACTAACAGCGTAGGCGTAGCCTGCCATTCGCGGGAGGGTGTCGCAGACAAGCCTCTCCAAGAGTTGGCATTGCTCCATACTCTTCTCTTCCCTAAGATCAGTATTCACTATAACTTAAGAGCGATAAACTGATCTGTAATTTATACGAATCTCGCCTTTTATGTGGTTATAATGCAAGCAAGCACTTGCAAACACTCATGGAAAACTTAGCATCAAGGACGGCACAAACCCATGCACGCTTGATAAAGGCAGCAACTAAAGTGTTTGCGACGGCTGGTTTAACTGGAGCTACAACGCGAGAAATTGCTCGCGTTGCTGCGGTCAATGAGGTAACTTTATTCCGTCATTTCCAGAACAAAGAGCAACTACTAGCTGCTGTGATTACCGAAGCGATGCCTTCGGCGGGCTACGCCTACGCTTTACAGGCAAAAGCTTTAGCCCATTAGGACAACTGGACTCAAGACCTATATATTGACCTCAAGAATTATGCAAGGCTTTGCAACCAGATTATGGAGGAGCATGAAGACCTGATTCGGACATTTATTGGGGAAGCGAAGCGACATCCCCAGGCTGCCCGTCTGGTCTTATACGAAACTGACAAATCATTGCGCGAACAGCTGGTTGTGTACTTGCAGAAAAGTCAAGAGAAGGGCACGGTGTCTTCAGATATAGATTTGAAAGCATCTGTGGATAGTTTCACGGGTATGTTGCTTCACGGTATCCTGCGTTTTAGCGATATCCCTAGCACACTAGAATACAGTCGTGAATGCTACATCGAAACTTGTGTCAATTTATTTGTGCGCGGTATTAGCACTTTGCCATTGAAAGAGGCAGGATGTTCTGTTAATTTGCCCGCAACAAGATAAACCGTGTTTTTCTTTGAGCTAGAGTCCTGAGGTTGTGCTGACTAAAAAAGTTTTATAAATTACACTTTAAAAAATTGCTAGGAGCCAAGTAATGTACAAAATAACCATAGTGTGATACGAGACATTGGCTCGTTTCAAGTGCTACACAACATGAGCGATCGCCCCAATACCTAAATTAATATTTGTCACCAACATCAAGAAAAGAGGGCTAAAAACTATTCAAACAATGCTTTTTTAGCAAAGAGTAGATTGCCCAAGTCTCAATCCACAAGACGAGAAACCGAAGATGTCCCATTCTGAGTTCCCTGATTCTCACCTGCCTGTTGAAATAGAACACTCTGCTGTTAATGATTCTAGTCAAGAGTCCCTCCCAAAACTAGAGCGATCGCCTAAGCCACCTCAAAAACGGCGTTGGCCCATGATATTGGGAATTGTTCTGCTAGTTGCAGGTATTGGTTTTGGTTGGCGCTGGTGGCAAACTAGTAATGCTAATAATCCAGGAGCAGGTGGGCCTGCTGCTGGTCAACCGATGGCAATTCCCGTCAAGCTAGCGACTGTGCAAACTGAAACAGTGCAAGAAAGTTCGGAGTTTATTGGCTCCTTAGAGGCTCCACGTTCGGTAATCATCAAGCCACAGGTTGATGGACGAATTACTAATATTTTCATTCAAGAGGGCAACCGTGTTCAACAGGGGCAAGCTATTATTAGCCTGGAAAGTGATAGTGTCCAAGCGCAATTATTACAAGCAAAAGCTGGACTAGCACAAGCTCAAGCACGTCTTGCTGAATTGGAAGCGGGTGCACGACAAGAAGAAATTGGCCAAGCTAGAGCGCAGTTAACCCAAGCTCAAGCTCGTCTTCGAGATGCCCAATCAGGATCGCAACCACAAGAAATTGCTCAGGCTGAGGCTCAAATTCAATCAGCTAAATCTGATGTGGAATTAGCACAATCACGAGCCAAGCGCTATGCCCAATTGAGAAAAGAGGGCGCAGTTTCTCAAGATACCTTAGAAGGATATGTCAAAGAACAGCAAAGTGCTGAAGCTGCCCTTGTCGTTGCCCAGAAACGCCTAGACCAACTTCGCCAAAGCAGAAATTCTAGTGTTAATGAACTAACTGGAGCCTTAGAACAACAGAAACAAAACTTAAGGCAACTAGAAAATGGTTCACGTCCAGAAGAAATTGCCCAAGCGCGATCGCAAGTAAGTCAAGCAGCTGCCGAAGTCCAAGCTGCCCAAGTCCAACTGCAATACACAAAAGTTCTGGCACCTTTCACTGGTATTGTTGGTGATATTCCAGCAAAGGTGGGAGATTTTGTGGAAAGAGCAGATCAACTCACTACACTAACTAGAAATGACTCTTTAGAACTGAATATTTCCGTTCCCATAGAAGAAGCTAAAAAGCTGCGCTTGGGATTACCAGTGCAAATGCTCAACGCCCAAGGTCTACCCACAGCAAGGGGTAAACTGAGTTTCATCTCTCCAAATGCTAGTTCGGATTCGCAGACAGTTTTGGTTAAAGCCAACTTTGGTAATTCTAGAAGTCAACTAGTCAATCGCCAGACAGTGCAAACCAAAGTGATTTGGAACGAACGTCCAGGAATTTTAATTCCAGTCACAGCAATATCTCGCTTGGGTGGGGAAACTTTTGTGTTTGTCGCTCAAGCGCCAGCAGAAAAGCCTAAACCTGGAGCGCCATCTTTAGTTGCTCAACAAAAACCTGTGAAATTGGGAGTTATTGAGGGAAATAATTATCAAGTTATCCAAGGACTAAAAGCTGGAGAGAAAATTGTTGTTTCCGGTATTCTCAACCTAACTAATGGCGCTCCCATCGCTCCTGCACCGCAAGAAGTGGGTAGTCAGAAGCTTTAGTTGAAGACGGGAGGTGTAGCTTTAGCTTCCCGCAGGGTGGGAGCAGGGGGAGCAGGGGGAGATGAGGGAGACAAGGAGAATAACCAATGCCCCATGCCCAATGCCCCATGCCCAATGCCCAATGCCCAATGCCCAATACCCAATTTTTTAAATTATGTTTGTTGACTTCTTTATTAAGCGGCCAATCTTTGCATCGGTTTGTGCAACCGTTATCCTTTTAATAGGATTAATCAGTATTCCCTCACTACCGATCGCTAGGTTTCCAGAAATTAGTCCCACCCAAATCAGTGTAACTTCCAACTATAGCGGAGCTAGTGCAGAAGTCGTAGAAAGCGGAGTTACAAATATTTTAGAAAGGCAGATCAACGGGATTGAGGGACTAAGATATCTCACTTCCAGCAGCAGTAACGATGGTACTAGTACCATTACAGCCACCTTTGACTCATCGCGAGATAAAGATATTGCGGCTGTGGATGTGCAAAATCGTATTTCCATTGCCCAACCACAACTACCAGACTCTGTACAGCGCACCGGAGTGCGGGTATCTAAAGAATCTAGCAACATTCTCTTAGCAATTGGTTTATTCGCTGAGAATAATCAATACGACAATATATTCTTAAGCAACTATGCCGACCTTTACTTAGCAGATGCTTTAAAAAGAGTCAAAGGGGTGAGCAACGCTCAAATTTTTGGTGAACGTCGCTATGCAATGCGCCTGTGGTTAGATCCAAGTCGGCTTGCCAATCGGGGGCTAACGACTAAGGATGTAGCAAATGCCTTGTCCGAACAGAACTTGCAAGTTGGTGCAGGGAGAATTGGACAAGAACCGGCTCCTGAAGGGCAGAGGTATCAACTTGATGTGCGTGCTGCTAGCCGATTAGCAGAACCATCAGAATTTGAAGAACTTGTCCTCAAAACTGAAGGTGATGGTACTTTAGTTAAGCTTAAAGATGTAGGTAGGGCGGAACTGGGTGCAGAAAACTACAGTTCATTTCTGCGATTTCGTGGCAACGATGCTGTCGGTCTAGGAATTTATCAGGTTCCTGGCAGTAATGCTTTAGATGTAGCTAGGGGAGTCAAAACCGAACTGGCCCGATTGGCACCGAGTTTTCCACCAGGACTGAAATATCAGGTAGCTTTTGACACAACATCCTTCGTAGAAGAGTCAATGACAGAAGTGGTCAAGACTCTGATTGAAGCGGTAGTGCTAGTTGTGATTGTAATTTTTGTGTTCTTGCAAGATTGGCGAACCACTTTAATTCCAGCCCTGACTATTCCCTTAGCACTAATTGGGACATTTGTTTTCATCAAAATTTTTAACTTTTCCATTAATAGTTTGACTTTATTTGGTCTGACTCTCGCATCGGGGATGGTGGTAGACGATGCGATCGTTGTGGTGGAGCAAATCAGCCGTTTTATTCAGGATAAAGGAATTAGTCCTCGCCGAGCGGCTAGTGAATCAATGGCGGAACTGTTTGGTGCGGTTATTGCCACTTCATTAGTGTTGATGGCGGTGTTTGTGCCAGTAGCATTTTTCCCGGGAACAACAGGCGCACTTTATCGGCAATTTGCCCTGACGATCGCTTTCTCTATTGCGATTTCAACTTTTTTGGCTTTGACCCTAACGCCTTCTTTATGTGGGGTGTTGCTGCGTCAAGGACAAAGACCGCCCAGGTGGATTGGCTGGCTGTTTGACCTAATTAATCGGTTCCTGGAATGGGTAAGGTCAAGCTATGAGCGATCGCTTACCTGGATGGTACGATTCAAAAGCATCGTCATTGGACTATTTATTGTTTCCTTGGGAATGACTGCTTGGCTATACACCACAGTACCGACAGCCTTTCTACCCGATGAAGACGAAGGTTACTTCATCACCATCATTCAAGGGCCGCAAGGGGTTTCGTTGCAATATACCAGCGATGTGATTGCACAGGTAGAAAAAGAAATTCTACAAATTCCTGAAGTCCTGGGAACTTTTGCGATCGGTGGATTTGGTTTTAGTGGTAGCACCGCCAATAGCGGTATCATATTTACCACTTTAAAATCATGGGATGAGCGCTCAAAACCCGATCAATCAGTACAGGCGATTATTGGCAGCTTGCAAGGGAAGTTGATGGCAATCCCAGAAGCCAGAGTTTTCCCTGTGAATCCGCCCCCAATTCAGGGTTTAGGCAACTTTGGCGGCTTCGTCTTTCAACTGCAAGACCGTAGAGGTAACAGTGGCTTAGAAAATCTAGTGCAGTCGATGGGTAAGTTGCTAGGTAAAGCTAATCAAACACCAGGATTACAAGCTGTATTTAGTACTTTTGCCGCAGATACACCACAATTGCTTGTGGAAGTAGACCGCAATAAAGCCAAAGCATTGCAAGTTTCTATAGATGATGTCTTCAGTACTTTACAAACTGCTTTGGGATCGCAATATGTGAATGATTTCAATCTCCAGCAGCGTAATTACCGGGTGTATATCCAGGCAGATCAACAGTTTCGTTCCAACCCAAAAGATATTGGTAAACTATACGTTCGTTCTCAAAAGAATCAAATGATTCCTTTGAGTAATTTAGTCACAGTTACTCCGACTGTGGGAGCGCAAACTATCAATCACTATAATCTGTTCCGCTCAATTGAAATTAATGGTGCCGCCGCCCCTGGCTCTAGTTCTGGAGACGCAATTAAAGCAATGGAACAAGTTGCTAAAGAAGTTTTACCAGCAGGTTATGGCTATGAATGGTCAGGGACTGCATTAGAAGAAATAGATTCTGGTGGTTTAGCACCCCTAATCTTTGGATTAGGAATAATCTTTGTGTTTTTGGTATTAGCCGCTCAATACGAAAACTACATTGACCCCTTTATCATTTTGTTATCAGTTCCCCTAGCTATCTTTGGAGCGCTTATAGCTCAATCAATGCGGGGTTTTGCAAATGATGTTTATTGCCAAATTGGTTTAGTAATGTTGATTGGTTTAGCTAGTAAAAACGCAATTTTAATTGTGGAATTTGCTAACCAATTGCGAGAAGAAGGGCTTTCTATTACTAAAGCAGTAATTGAGGCTTCACAAGAACGGTTACGTCCAATTTTGATGACTGCCTTTTCTACACTTTTGGGGATTTTCCCGTTAGCTATTGCTACAGGTGCTGGCGCGGGAAGTCGTCAATCTTTGGGAACAGCAGTTTTTGGTGGGATGTTAATTGCGACTTTTTTGAGTTTGTTTGTAGTGCCAATTTTGTATATCGTTATTAAGACAACGACAGAGCGCTTTATCAAACCAAATCGGCATCAAGAACTGCAAACAGACGGTATGTCATTGGATGGTAAAACTGTTGCATATTCAGCAAAAGCTGAAGATTAATTCGTAATTCTTAATTAATTGTTCTCTTTCGTTTAGATACAGTTCGGTTAGCTTGTTTACCCTGCGAAGATCCCCCCAACCCCCCTTAAAAAGGGGGGCTTTTTTTTAGTATCTATTGCCGCTAACTAACACATTTTTAGGGATATGTGCAGCATTGTGCCATGATGCTGAGACTGCACGCGGGGCACTGGAGTCATGCGAATGTCCTTGTATTAAGTTTACGTGCGACTACACTAGCGATCGCAAGCAAGAGGTCTATGAACCTATCCCACTATTCTAAAAATCCTTACTTCTTTTTGTAAAATGTGCTTGAAAACCTTAATTTTTCGTTTTCAGTTCTCAATAAGCTTAAGCTTTATAGCATAAATATTATTAGTGGGATAGGTTCATATTTTAACAAACCGCAGAGAAGCCAGTGCGCCCTTGCGGTTCCCCGACTTGTAGCAACTGGCGCGACACAGAGAAAAGAGAGAAAAGTAGTTTATTTCAGCAATCTTAGACCACTGAGGGTAACTAACACTGTAGAACCTTCATGGCCGATCACGCCGATAGGTAGGTTAATATTTCCGAGAAAGTTGCCCACTAAAAGCAACATAATGAAACCCAAGGCTACAACTATATTCTGTTTTACTATGGATTGCGATCGCCTTCCCAAATGCATCGCCACGGCAATTTTTTCTAACTTGTCTGCCATCAGTACTATATCTGCGGTTTCCAATGCCACATCGCTACCAGATACTCCCATCGCTATACCTACAGATGCTTGCGCTAGGGCTGGTGCATCATTAATCCCATCACCCACCATTGCAACTGTTTGATATTCTTGCTGTAAACGGCGGATAACATCCAGTTTATCTTCTGGTAAAAGTTGAGCATATACCCGATCAATTCCTACGGCTTTGGCAACACTGTGAGCAGTTTCTTCATTATCCCCAGTTAACATGACAATTTGTTCAATTCCCAATTTCTTTAACTGGGTAATAGTTGCGGCTGCTTGCGATCTTACTTCATCTGCGATCGCAATTGCACCCATCACATCGGCTCCCCTCTTCGCTTGCGGGGAGGGGTTGGGGGTGGGGTTCTTGGCTACCCAAACGACAGTTTTACCTTCTTGCTCTAAAGATTGAGCCATTTTTCGTAATTCTTCAGGTAAATTTGTGACATACTGTTGCACAAAAATGGCATTGCCGACAATTACCTGTTGTTCTTGAGCAATTCCGACAATTCCCTGTCCAGGTATGGCTTGTACTTGGATTGCACCAACCAAATCCAAATCACCCTTCGGGTTCAACAGTTTCGACTCGACGGGAACCGCCTTCGCAGAGCGTCTCGCAGAGAAGACTCGAACTGTTTCACCAGCCGCCTGCACAATTGCCTTACCGATGGGATGCTCTGAATAAGATTCCACACTAGCTGCGGCTTTCAATACATCTTGTTGGGTGTATTCACCAACTGAGATTACTTGAAACACCTGTACCTGTCCTGTTGTCAGAGTACCAGTTTTATCAAATGCGATCGCTCGGACTTTGCCAATTTTCTCCAACTGCGCCCCATTCTTAAACAAAATCCCCTGTCTTGCACCATTGGCGATTCCTGAAAGCAGCGTGGGCATAATTGCAGCCATCAGCGCACAGGGAGAAGCCACCACTAGGAAAGTAAGCGCCCGATAAATTGTTGTTTCCCAATCCCAACCCCAGAGAAATGGCGGCAAAGTTGCCAGTAATATCCCGGCTACTACAATGACTTTGGCATATCCTTTCTCAAAGCGAAGGGTAAACTCTTGCGAAGGTGGTGCTTCTGTTTGCGCCTGTTCTACCAAGCGAATCACACGCTGAATCAAGCTGCTTTGGGCTGGTTTGTGTACCTTAATCTGCAATGCACCATAGCCGTTGAGTGTGCCGGCAAATACTTCTGCGCCCACTGTTTTCTCTACAGGTAAAGACTCACCTGTGATTGCAGCTTGATTGAGAGTGCTGTAACCAGATAAAATTATCCCATCAGTAGGAATTAGCTCTCCAGGTTTGACGACAATCTCATCACCGAGTTTTAGCTGACTGATAGGAATTTCCTCTTCTTTTCCCTGAAGCAAAACCCTTGCTGTATCTGGTGTCAGGCTCATCAAACTCCTGATACTCCGCTCAGTTCGCGCCATTGCATAGCCTTCTAGTGCGCCACTGATAGCAAAAATCAGAATCAAAATTGCCCCATCAATAATTAGATGATATTCTCTTCGCCATAAGCCGAGGCTAGCAGCACCAATAGCCGCCACAATCATCAGCAAATCTACATCAAGTTCTTTTTCTTTGAAGAGGGTAGTCAATCCTTCCCGCGCACTTTCGTAACCACCAATCACGTAAGCAGCAGGTAGCAGCAGGAACGCCAATCCCAAAGCGCCAAGATGTAAGGCGAACCATCCGAGAAATAGCAGTAAGCCACACAAAAGGGCTGCTACAGTATCTGCGTGTTCTCTGGTAAATTGGCCCAAACGTTGGGGGTAGAGCATGAGAGGTGATTTTACAGGGACTCTCTTAGGCTAAACCTTGACATTAATGTTAATGTCAAGGTTTATAATGATTTTGAAACGCAGAGGGGCGCTGTAGACGCTTTTGCGGCTTGCCGCAGGCTGGGAAGCGCAGAGGTACGCAGAGTTAAATTTCTGTCTGTGTTATGGGAGCATTTTTCAAAAGCGGGATGTGGGTAAATGAGACGATTTAACTGTTAGCTTTAAAATTGCACTAGGAGGAAAAAATCTATGCTAAAGCGAATATATATTGATAACTTTCGCGGTTTAGTAAATTTTGAGATGAATTTTGACTCGATTAACCTGTTTCTTGGTGGTAATGGGACAGGTAAATCAACTGTTTTTGAAGCCTTACGAAGAATTCAACTTTTCATAAGTGGGGTCGCTAAGGTAGAAGGGATTTTCCCATTTTTTGACTGCACTCGCTGGCAAACTTTACCAATTCAGCGTTTTGAAATAGAAATTGACGGAAATAATGGCAACTATAAATATGAACTTTCTATTGAACACAATCGAGAAAATAGCCATGTACAATATGAACGTTTGTGGTTTGATAACCAACCTTTATTAAAGTTCGAGATGGGCGAAGTTCAAATTTTTTATGACAATCATTCAGTTGGACCAAAATATCCTTTTAATTGGTCTCAGTCCATATTACCTTTATTACTAGGGAACAATGACATCACAAAGCTGTCGTGGTTTAAACAGCGCATGGAGCGATTTATTATTGTACAAATTATTCCTAATCTGATAATTAATAGTAGTGAAAAAGAAGAAGCCCAATTGACTCCTAGAATGGAGAATTTTGTCTCTTGGTATCGCTATATTTCACAGGATCAGGGCAAGGTAGCTGAATTAATGAATGTTTTAAAAAATGTATTAGATGGTTTTGTAAGCTTTAAATTTGATCAGTTTAGAGAAGGCTATCGAACTTTAAAATTAAGATTTACAAGCGATGGAGAACGTTCAAATATTATTGATTATTATTTTAATGAACTATCTGATGGACAAAAAGTCCTAATTGCCCTGTACACGCTTCTTTATTGCACTCAGTCTGAAGATTATACACTGTGTATTGATGAACCAGAGAATTTTTTAGCCCTGCCAGAAATTCAGCCTTGGCTAATTCAGCTTTATGACCTTTGCAGTGAGGGAAAAATGCAGGCTTTGCTAATTTCTCATCATCCTGAACTAATTAATTATCTTTTAGCATCACCTATAGGTTATTGGTTTGAGCGTCAGAGTAATGCTCCTGTGCGAGTGAAAAAAATTAGCAATGAGGTTGCAGAAAATACTGGATTACTCATTTCAGAATTAATTGCGCGGGGATGGCTGTATGAGCCAGCGTAGAATACAGATTCTTGTCTTGTGTGAGGATAGGCAACAAGAGGTTTTTGCTCGTCATTTTCTAAAAATACGAGGCTTTAATGGAACAATCAGATTTTTGCCTTGCTCAGATGGAAGTCAATCGGCAGAACAGTATGTGCGATTGTGTTATCCAAAAGAAGTGAAAGCATACCGTAGCAAGGCAAGCTACTTATCTATTGGGCTGGTTGTAGTGATTGATGCAGATAAAAAAACGGTAGACGAAAGGTTGAAGCAATTAGATGATGTACTGATAGAAGATTCACAGCAGATTCGCCAGCCTGATGAAGCCATAGCAATATTCGTGCCAAAAAGAAATATTGAAACTTGGATACATTATTTACGGGGACAGGCTGTTGATGAAGAAACAGAATATCCAAAATTTCCTAAAAATGAGTCAGCTTGCAAACCATCTATAGAAAACTTGGTAAATCAGTGTTACCAAGGTTTGGATGAAGATGCACCGCCATCTCTTCAGGCGGCTTGTAAAGAGTTACAAAGAATTTTGCCGTTGTTGGAGTAAATCATGAATGCTGGTTGCTTAACTATTAAAGAACTCACTGATGCAGTAGGAGGCGGTTTAACTCCGCGCATGGTGCGACATTATCATCAATTGGGACTGCTACCGCAACCAGTGCGATCGCACAGCAATTACCGTCTCTACACCAAAAAAGATGTTCTCAGGTTGCAACGGATTGTAGCACTTAAGCAGCAAGGGTTTCAGCTAAACCATATCCGCAATATTTTGGAGGTGGAACCAGAGGCGGATACAACTGTTAACCTCATGGGACAACTTCAACAGCAATATCGGGCGGTGATGCAGCAAATTTCTCAACTGCGGCAAACGGCATCAGCACTAGAAGGATTATTGGGGCGCGATCGCCATTGTCAAATTATGCAGGCGGAGGTTTTGGCACAACTTAAGTTACTCGATGTCGAAACTCAAGCTGGATTGGGGGGATTGGAAAATCTGTGGAGTGGTTTGGATGCAGAAATTCATACCCACTCGGAAGCTTTTTCAGAATCGCTACAACGCTTACTACCTGATTTGTCTCACCGTTCGGAAATTGAACAACATTTAATTTCTCAATTGGTTTTGGCTTGTGGCGATGTCAGTTTGGTGTCCTTTATCAAGTTGAGTCGAGGTGCGATCGCAGCTAGTCGAGAAGCCTTATCTTCAAGCTGTCAAATCGTTGTCGATACTCAAACGGTTGCTGCTGCCTTAGATCAAACTCGATTACTTCACTTGGGATGCCACATTGAAACCTTGATTGATAATCCTCACATTACTACTGCCACAGAAGCAGAAGTTGCTTTTTGGCAGCATCGAGAATGGCGAGAAAAATTGCTGCAAGTAAGTCAGGGTTGCGTGTTGGTAGTTGGTTATGCTCCCTCAGTACTTGTAGAAGTTTGTGAAGCGATAACCAATCAAAAAATTCAGCCTGCATTAGTAATCGGAATGCCCATTGGCTTTAGCCATGCTCCCGCAGCCAAGCGACAACTGATGCAACAAGAGATACCTTTTATTACAGTCGCAGGGACTTTGGGAGGTGGCGCTTTAGCTGCTACTGCCTTAAATGCCTTGGTAGAGTCACTGATTGATAAGCCAGATTGTCATTGTTATCTCAAAAATGTAGTAGATTCTGGTGAATGCTGAAAAATTAGTACTCAGTACTCAGCACTACTGAAAATAATATTGTTAAATAATATTGAATTTGCTACACTTTACCAGTTTTAGTAATTCAATAATTCATAATTGTGGCCATAAGCTACAAACTTGGTATAAGTTGCAATATAAATTAGAACATTTTATAGTAAACAGACTCTAGCAATCAGAGTATAAATTATCATGCTATACAAGCTGTTGCAGAGTATAGATTAATACAAGTGCGTTAAAGAAACTTAGAAGTAAAGATAACTCAGATGTATAATTAGCGCGTCTCCTCCATAATTCTTAAAAAGATCGCGATTTAGGATTGGCAGGCTTTCTATTTTTTACTTTAATAAGGGGCTTATGTGGCAACAAGAAAAAAAAGATATTTCGATAGTTAGACTGGTATTATGGCTTGCCTTAGCTACAACCCCTATGGCAGCAAATTTACTGGTGTCAGAACCCATGCTGGCACAATCTAAACCTGATTCTCCTGCTTTTACACTGTCGCAAACATTGCAAAATGAAACGACAGTAAGGATTGATGGTTCAAGTAGCTTGGGCGCAATTAACCAAAGCTTGAAAGAAAGTTTTGAAAAACAGTTTTCTGACAAAAAGGTTGAAATTGCCACTAACGGCACTGATACAGCACTGAAAAACTTGCTAGATGGCAAAATCGACATAGTAGCAATGGGGCGTGGGTTAACACCAGAAGAAAAAGCCCAAGGACTAGACCAAGTTCGCTTATACCGTGAGAAGATTGCGATCGTGGTTGGTGCTGATAATCCTTTCAAGCAAAGCTTAACCAGTAGGCAATTCGCCCGCATTTTCCGAGGACAAATTACAAATTGGTCACAACTGGGAGGGCCTTCAAAGAAGATTCGGTTTATCGATCACCCGAACACGAGTGAGACTCGCAATACTTTTCGCACTTATCCAGCCTTCAAGAATGCCGAATTTGCTACAGGGGCAAATGCTACTCAACTGAGTGAGGATAATACCGCAGAAATCATCAAACAACTGGGCAACGACGGTATTAGCTATGTCTTGGCTAATCAGGTGTCGAAGTTGCCAGGTGTGCGAGTTCTGCAATTACATCAAGCCTTGCCAGATGATGAGAAATATCCCTTCTCGCAACCTTTAGTTTACGCTTACAAAAAAAATCCGAGTTTAAGCACAGTAGATTTTCTCGGCTTTACCCTTGTACCCTCAGGACAGCAGGCTATAGAACAAGGTAGAACGGCTGAAGCTGAGGCGATCGCAACTAGCGTATTACAACCTGCTGTTACAGCTTCCCCCGATGCCCAGACGACACCTGCTGCTACGCCTTCCCCTGATGCAACTACTTCTGCATTTGGCGAACAGCCATTTGTGGCTCCTGCTACAGCACAAACCAGTCCAATTGTAAATAGAGAAGCACCATTTTGGTTGCTCCTACCTTTGTTTCTTGTAACTGTAGCTGCATCGTTTGGATGGTGGATTTGGGGAAAACGTCTATCGCCCACAGAAAAAACAGACAATTTACCAGAATCAGATCCTCATCCACCCAACACAGAAGATGGAGAAATGGCGGCGCTCAACGCCAGCACAGATCCCTCCCTTAACGGAGCGATGCATGAGGAACACCCAGTGCAGCAGTTCCAAGAGCCAGAAAGTCCAGAGCGCACTCCTTTCAACATCTATGCTCAAACACAATCTGACCTGACGGAAAATGCTACTCAAGGGACATCAAATTTAGTACAAGAGGGAACTAATGGTACCTCTAACTCTTATGAAGGCACAACATCAGGTGTAGCTAATGGCTCAGAAAATAACAACTTGGGAGCCGCAGCTTTAACCAATGGTGCAGCTCTGGCAACCGGCATCGGGGCGGCTAGCTGGTCTGCTTTTACCAACAAAAAAACAGAAACAGATGCCATTGATGAGACAGTTGAGCTAAACAATTATGCGGAGACAAGCAATCCTGAGTCTGATTCTGATGAAATTGCATGGGACATAGAAGCTCCAGCAGCTGTAGTCAATACTTCATATCCTCACCTGGCTAATATTCCAGAAGAGGCATCTGATGTGGAACTACCTTTATCTGAGGAGACAACCCCACTCCCGGAATTACCCGATGTAACAGAAATAACATCCAAATTTGGATATTGGGACACCGAAGTTACTGAAGATCAGATAGGTGACGAACTTCTAGATGACGAACTTCAGGCAGAATTGAACTGGCTAGAGAGTATTACCTCAACTGAAGATATAGACTCAGTAGATGAAGTACCCTTACCAGAGTCTGACGAAGTGGCAGCCGATATAGAACTCCAGGCTGCTACTTCATCAGCGCCGGATTTCCCAGAATTGCCAGAAGATGTATTGAATGTAGTAGCAGATGCAGCTGAACCCACAATAGATTTGCCAGAGGAAGAATCTCAAGCAGAGCCTACTGTTGAGCAAAGTATTGCCGAAACTGACTCCACGGATTTTGCTGCTGCTTTAGCAGCAGGTACAGGCATTGGAACCTGGGCTACTATTTCTGCATCAGATGCCGAAAAACAACCCGATACTACAGTTGACAATATACCCATTGCGGACGAAACAGCAATTGACTCCACAGATTTTGCCACTGTAGCAGCAGGCGCAGGGATTGCAGGCTGGGCTACTATTTCTGCATCAGATGCCAAAGAACAAACTGATACTACGGTTGACAATGTACCCATTACGGCCGAAACAGCTATTGACTTAGTAGATGTAGAAGAAGAGAGTAGTATTGTCTTCACAGCACATACTTCTACATCGGCTCATGTCTCTTGGGAGATTTCCGAAACCAAGAAAGCAGCGCTACGCCAACAGGGCGGCTCTCAATTGGTAGTGCGGCTGTATGATGTCACCGGAATAGACTTGAGTTATCAAAGTCCCCAGCTTATCCAGCAGTATGAATGTGAAGAGACAGCACACGATCGCTTTGTAGAAATTCCCATCAGCGATCGCAATTACATAGCTGAAATTGGCTATGTTGCTGATGGCGATGCCTACGGCGGTAAACTACGCTGGTTATTCATCGCCCGTTCAGCAATTGTTCGTGTCTTCAGTCCAGTTCTTGCAGATCTCATAGTTGATGATATGGCGATTGCTGGTGAAACAGATATTAACTGGGATGTAGAAGAAGAGATCAGTGAAGAAGAAAGCAAAATACAGATCACAGCTCGCACTCCTAAGTGGGCTTATGTTTCTTGGCACATTTCCAAGGCTCAGAAAGAAGCACTGCATCAACAGGGCGGCTCTCAATTAGTAGTGCGGCTCTACGATGTAACTGGGATTGACTTGAGTTATCAAAGTCCCCAACTCATACAGCAGTATGAATGTGAAGAGGTAGCACGCGATCGCTTTGTGGCCATTCCCGTCAGCGATCGCGACTACATGGTTGAAATTGGCTATATCGTTGATAGCGAGCGTTGGTTACTCATAGCCCGTTCACCTAATGTTCGGGTTTTCAGTCGTTCCCACGAAGATTTTTGGTTTGTGGCAGATGCTGAGTTGATTATTCACGGAGCAACCCAACCAAATACAAGCGTAAACATTAGTGGTCATGCCGTCAAAATCAAACCCGATGGTACTTTTCACCTACGCCTTCCCTTTTCAGATGGTTTAATGGACTATCTCATAACGGTAGCTGCTGATGGGGAATCCACTAAAACTATCCATAAGAAGTTCTCTCAGGAAACTTCAGAAAGCTAATATTGACCTTGAGTTATCAATGAAGGCAGGAGTTAGGGGGCAGGAGGCAGGAGGAAAACTGACGCCTAACTCCTGCCTCCTGCCTCCTTCATCAAGTTTCTAAAATCTCAATATTTCCAAGATTTGTAATGCATTATTTTAGCCTTGACACGCCAGTAGGGTGCGTTATGGGTTCGCCGAAATAACAAATGAGTTCGCCGAAATAACAAATGAGTTCGCCGAAATAACAAATGAGTTCGCCGAAATAACAAATGAGTTCGCCGAAATAACAAATGAGTTCGCCGAAATAACAAATGAGTTCGCCGAAATAACAAATGAGTTCGCCGAAATAACAAATGAGTTCGCCGAAATAACAAATGGGTACGCCGAAATAACAAATGGGTTCGCCGAAATAACAAATGGGTACGCCGAAATAACAAATGGGTTCGCCGAAATAACAAATGGGTACGCCGAAATAACAAATGGGTACGCCGAAATAACAAATGGGTACGCCGAAATAACAAATGGGTACGCCGAAATAACAAATGCGTTGGCGTAGATCGGTGTAGGCATCGCCATGATTGCAAGAATTTAGCTTTGTCACGCCAGCGTAACGCACAGAAATTCTTTGATAGATGAAGTTTTTCCGACTTGTGTATACAACGTAGCCTAAAAGGAGAGAATAGGGACAGCGTTCATTTGCTAAAAGCCTTGCTGTATATCAGTCAATACGCTTGGATTGTAGCAAGATACCGCAGAGTACGAAGTGAAACTGCCTTTACACTTGCGGAAAACACCAAAATGAGAAAGCAAACTGGGGTTTGAGTAAGCCAAAGGTTATTTTACTTGCGAAAAACACCAAAATGAATAAGTTAATAATTGCGTATGAAACGGCTAAATCATTTTCTACTAGCGCTGTTGACTGCGTTTCTATGCATAGCTTTATCCCCTGTTTTGGCAAAACCTCCTGTTGTCTACTCTGCCATGCAAAATTTGCTTGAGCAAGAGAAGTGGGGAAAACAAGGAAATGCAGAAAACAAGGAATTGGTGAATGCTCAATCCCCTAGTCCCTACTCCCTACTCACTCTTAAAAGCCAAGCATCCCAAGCGGAAAGTTTAGTGGAGCAGGGAAAAACATTATATGAAACGGGACAATTCACTGAAGCTGTCAAAGTTTTGCAACAGGCTGCTGCTGCGTTTACAGCCTCTAGGGATGAATTAAAGGAAGCGATGACACTGAGTAATCTCTGTTTAGCTTATCAGCAACTTGGTTTGTGGGCTGAAGCTGAGAAAGCGATCGCCCAAAGTTTAAAGTTATTACACCCAAGGGAAAATACGGACACTTCTGGTCACCAATCGCAAATTCTCGCACAAGCCTTAGATATGCAAGGGCAGTTACAACTGGCACAAGGACAAGCAGAAGCGGCCTTAACTACTTGGCAAAAAGCGGCTGATATTTATCAGCAAATAGGAGACAGGTCTAAATTAACTCGTAACCGCATTAACTCTGCACAAGCTTTGCAAGCTTTAGGGCTTTATCTTCAAGCTAACAAAGTTTTAAACGAAGTACAGCAAACCCTTACAAGCCTTCCAGACTCACTTCTGGTAGCTACAGGATTGCGTAGTCTTGGCAACATTCGCCGAGTTGTCGGAGATTTAAACGTATCACGCTTGGTATTGGGGAAAAGTTTAGAAGTGGCAAAGCGAGTGCAATCTCCAAAAGCGATCGCTGAGGCTCAACTTAGTTTAGGCAATACAGCCCGCGCCCAACAAGATATTGAAGCAGCTTTAAAATACTACCAGCAGGCTGCTACTGTATCTGTCTCCTCAATTACACGCATCCAGGCTCACCTAAATTTACTTAATCTACTTTTAGAGAAAAAGGAAGATAAAGATACATTAGCGTTGTCGTCCCAAATTCAGTCAGAAATTAGCAGCTTGCCACCCAGCCGAACCTCAGTATATACTCGGATCAAGTTTGCCCAAACTCTTACAAAATTAAAAGAAAATACTAGCATAGATACCCCTTCATGGCTGAACATTGCCCAGCAATTATCCACCGCTATCGAGCAGGCGCAAAGCTTACAAGACAGACGAGCAGAATCTTATGGTATGGGCAGCCTTGGTGAGTTGTATGAAAAAACCAGCCAGTTTTCTGATGCTCAAGAGCTTACCGAGAAAGCTTTATTCATAGCGCAAAGTATTAATGCATCGGATATTGCTTATCAATGGGAATGGCAACTGGGACGCATACTGAAAAAAAAGGGAGATATTAAAGGCGCGATCGCATCCTATAATGTAGCCTACAAGACCCTTCAATCTCTGCGTGGTGATTTAGTAGCCATTAATCCAGACGTTCAATTTTCCTTCCGGGAAAATGTTGAGCCGGTGTATCGAGAGTTAGTTGAATTGCTGTTGCGTTCTGACGTTCGTGTTGGCGCAGTCTCTGGTACAGAAACGGAACGAAGTTCAGGGAGTATCGCTTCTTTTGGAGATGCTTCTAACGTCGCTGACGCTCGTTCGCTTTTGGCATCCCCGCTTGGAAAAGGACTCGCTAACACTCTACTATTGCCCCAAGAGAGTATCAATCAAAACAATCTAAAGCTTGCTCGCGATGTAATTGAATCTCTGCAATTGGCAGAACTGGATAATTTCTTTCGGTCAGCTTGTTTAAATCCTAGGCAGGAACTTGATCCAGTAGTTGACAAGCAAGACCAACAAGCAGCAGTGATCTATCCGATTATTTTGGCAGACCGCTTAGATATTATCCTCAAGTTGCCTAATCAAAACTTGCACCACTACAAGACTGTAATAGCTCAAGCTGATATAGAAAACACAATAGCAGAACTAAGGAAAAACTTACTAAATGTCACTGCAACTGTTCGAGTTAAGCAGCAGTCTCAACAAATATATGACTGGTTAATTCGCCCTGCACAAGCAGAGTTAACCAAAAATGGGATAAAAACCTTAGTGTTTGTACTAGATGGTGAGTTGCGGAATATTCCGATGGCGGTTTTATACGACAAACAGCAGGAGAAATATCTGGTAGAGAAATATGCGATCGCCTTAACGCCAGGTTTACAACTCCTTGACCCCAAACCTTTGCGACAGGTACAGCTAAATGCTTTAACTGCTGGAGTCAGTGAAAAACGCCCAGTCGAAGGCAGAGAATTTCCCGAATTGCAAAATGTGCCACGAGAATTAAAAGAAATCAAATCTGAGGTATCCAAGAGCGAGGAACTGTTAAATCAACAGTTTACCCAAACAAACCTGCAAAACAAGTTGCAAACAGTTCCCTTCTCTGTGGTTCACCTAGCAACTCACGGTGAATTTAGTTCTGATGCTGAAAACACCTTTATTCTCACCTGGGATAAACTGATTAAGGTTAAAGAATTTGATAATCTACTGCGAGTTAGCGACAAAAACAGGTCTAACAACATTCAATTACTTGTCCTCAGCGCTTGTCAAACTGCTGAGGGAGATAAACGAGCAGCTTTAGGATTAGCTGGGATAGCTATGCGGGCGGGGGTACGAAGTACACTAGCAACATTGTGGTCAATAGATGATCGTTCTACCACCGATGTGATGAGTGAGTTCTATCGACAGTTAAAAGCTGGGGTGAATAAAGCCGAGGCACTCCAGCGTGCCCAATTAGCAGTTTTTGCTAACGAAAAAGCTCCATATTTCTGGGCACCTTATGTTTTAGTAGGCAATTGGCTCTAATGTGCCCCAAAAATCCGGTTTCTTTAAACTAATAGCAATTTTAAAAAAGAATGTGACAGATTTAAATCTGGAAACCCACATGAAATCTGGCTTTCTTATTTTTAAATTTTGAATGTCTACACGGCGTTTACAATTGGCGGGGTCTGAATCCCCGCCCAATTGTTCCTTCTACCTCCTGCCTTCTTAAAACTGTTTGGACAACATAAAATATAAAGTTTTGTGAAGAAATGGCATAATTGACAGAAAAATTTCTGCTGCAACTTGGGTTATTAAATAGAGGAGATTTTACCTCTAAGGAACAACAATCAATTGGCTGATTACTATGCATTATTCCTTGAAAAGAAAAATCCTGGTTTTAGACTCTAGTAAATCAATTGTTGAGCAGGACATCACATCTGTGAACGCTGAAAAAATGATAGTACCAGAAGTAAAAAAAGAGGAATGTGCTCCTGATGACTACCACTGTATAATGAATGTACTTCCTATGGTTGACCCTGGTTCTTCTTCCTGGCTTCTTGCTCCAAAGAAAACGCATCTAGATTAAAACTACTCTTGATCACAAATAAGGTTAAAACCAACGAAAAAATCAGCACTTCTTGTTTGGTTTAGTTTCCAAGAGTCAAAGCCATGCCTAGTTTTTTAGCAATAAGCATAAGTTAATAAGATTAATTTAAAAGTTTATTGCTAATATAGCACTCTTATTGAGATTATAAGTTTGCTCTGGTGCTTGCCCATAAGCTCAGGCTAGGTGTATATAAATCACTACAAGCATTACAGCAATACTTTGGCAGACATTTTATTCTTTAAAAGTCACCACTTTATTGTTTAAACTATAATTTTTCTGAACTAGAACGCGCAACAATTCGCGCAGAGGCAAATTCTAGCAAACCAACAGCTTTTAACAAATAGTCTAATCATCACTTCAGGTGCGATCCCTGAATTAGTACGACACATATCAGCCAAAGTAATTACACCATCCTGCCAAATAAAATTAACAGCATAGGCAACTTACTCCCTTGATTTTGCCGTATTTAATTGGCTTTTAAGGTTACTCATGAGCGGCACCCATTGTACCCATGATCTTACATAACAATACTCACAAGTGATTTAGCGATCGCCACAATAAACTTCTAAAGGCTAACGCAGGTATTTATATCATTAATTAAGTAAAACGGTATAACCTGGTTTTTTAGAAACAAGAAGCAGGGGTAAGCCAGGAACTATGAGGCAAAGCTGTAGGCACATCAGCCGTGAGTACAACTTCACCTTTAGCATTTCTCACCCACCCTTGTGCTTCTACAATCGTTTCTGGACTAGAGCTATTTGCCTGAGTTGAAACACTTGTACTAGAGAGGTTTTCAGCCTTTGGGTTGAGAGTTACCCAATCTAGTTGAAGTGCATCAGGAGTCAAGGGTTCGGTTCTAGGGTTGGGTGGTAAGCCACCGCGTCCGGCGATGGTAAAACTGCTTTGATTTTGTGCTGTACGTGCTTGACAGACTTGTGAGACTTGAGTATCGACTGGCACGACTGGTAAGTTGATTAATCCTCGATAGGGATCAACATTGAGGGTATTAATATCTACAATGCCACTTAAATCAGGTCTTATTTGGGAAATTGCCGTAATATCATTTGTCGGAAGTTGACGCGGGTCTGGATCATTAGGGCGCAATCTTCTAAGGTCCTCGCTAGTTAGTGGTGCAATACCGAAAATCTTAGTAGCGTTGATTTTAACTATTCCCCCATTTCCATTGTAGGCATTGGCGGTGATGTCGCTGTTTTCATTTGGTTTGGCGACGATGAAGCCGTCATGGGCATTGATGGTGATATTACCGCCATTTCCACCAGCCCCTTGAGTGCCTGCTGAGGTAGAAACTTCACTGTTTCGGCCCAGTAACAATAAGTCTTGCAAGTTCAGCGTAATATTGCCACCATCACCGGAGTTAGCTTGCCCAATGAGCTTACCTTTCTCATCCAATTTGACAGAACGAGCGGTGATTTCCAAATCACCTGCCCTTTTTGTGCCTTGACTGCTCACAGTTATGTCAGCGTTATTTAAGACATTTAATTCTCCAGCCTTAACTATGATGCTTCCCCCCTGTCCGGTAGACTCACTAGTAGTAGAAGCTGAAATTCTTGCTCCATTTTGAACAATCAATTGCCCAGTTTCTATCTCTAAGTTTCCGGCATCTCCAGTAGCTGTAGTCCCAACAAATAAGCCGCTTCTACTCGCATCTTTTGTTCCAATGAGTTGGATAAAGTCTGCGGTAACAGACAATGTTCCTCCCCCTCCCTGATTACGAGTATTAGCTGAAATCTGCGCTCCATCTTGAACAATCAACTGCCCAGTTTCAATCTTCAATTCTCCGGCTTTTCCAGTGCCTTGTGTTACAGTAAACAAGCCACTAGCTCCAATTCGCGAGGTTCCAATTAGTTGGATAGAGTCCCTTGCCTTGACAGATAAAGTTCCTCCCCCTCCTGTAGATTGTAAAGAAGTGGAAGCTGAAACCTGCGAACCATCTTGAACAATCAACCGCCCAGTTTCAATCCTTAATTCTCCGGCGGTTCCAGAGCTTGTTGTCTCAGTCAACAGACGGCTTCCTCCCAAGAGTTCTACTGACTCCGATCCGTTTACCACTAATGTTCCTCCTGATTTTGAGACTACGGTATTAACCGCAATCTCTGAATCATCGAAGGTAACGCGCCTGCCTTGTACCTGGATACCACCACCGCCTTCACCACTAGCATTTACTGTACTTAGATTGGTAATAGATACATCTGCTCGCGCTACACTATCAGGAAAACTTAAACGGAAGTTGTTGTTATCAATATTCAACCCTACCGTTCCTACTCCTGCCAATCCTCCTAATTCGACTCGACCATCTGGAGCATTTAATATCGCTCCTTCTAAATTCACATCGCCTCCCAATAGCACTAAACTCTGACTTTCAGGAACGAACAGAATTGCTTCATTAACTTGAATCGGTTTAATAGGCTGAGATTCAATTTGATTGAATAGAAATGCAGAAGGATTAACTCTCAGCAAGGGGTTAAGCGGATTGACGGGTGAAGTCATGGAAAATTCTCCACCACCCGGAAACTGGATCGCACTAGCTGTTGTTCCAATAAATGAACCGTTAATATTTAATAGGGCATTTTCTCCAAAGATGATGCCGTTGGGATTTATTAAAAAGAGATTAGCTTGAGCCTGAAGTGTTCCCTGGATATCAGAGGGATTTCCCCCTGTAACTCGCACCAAAATATTGTTGATGTTAGGGGCGTTACGGAAATTGACTGTCTCCTCACTTGGAACACTAAAGTTGCTGAAACTATGGAATAAATTTGTATTACCAACGGTTGTACCCCCTGTAATATTCAAGGTAGTGTCGTCGATTCGCTCCACTTGAGTTCCCACAGAGGGATCAGGAGTCACTTGAGCAAATGTGCGATCGCCTCCTTCTATTCCAATCACACCCACTAGAATCACTAAGCCCAACAACCTTAAGTGACAACCCTTACCAAACCAGCTTCTTAAACTCACAAAACTTGTCTCCTAACCCTTGAAAGTTATTTTATTGCAGCGAAAACTCGAAGCGGCGGTTTCTGTCGCTCTGGTAGTAACGGTAGCGTACACCTACCTACAGAGAAGCAAGCTACGCAGAAGTCTTGTAGAGAGGAACAAGCATCCGCAGGAGCGTCACTGTTAAAGACAGACATTGCAAAAAGGTAATTGAAAAATCTAATTAGAAGCCTTGAAAACCATACCTGCTATTTTGGCTTTTCTGTCACTGCGTAAATGCTAAATCGTTAGGAAAGTAAAGGTTAGGAGGTAGCCAAGCTAATTGCCGACCCTCATAAAATAGAGCACCAGTGTTTCCGTCATAGCTTAAATAATTAGGAAGTTTGATACCACTACCAAATATTGCTGATACAGGTATTGCTGTTTGAAGTTCACTCAGAACTATTTTTGATGGCAAAGCATTAGTTTTAGACTTAGTAACTTTAATATCATTCTCAGAAGATTTAATAGAAGGAAAGGTGTTATTATCCTTGCCACCAGTGAGAATGTCATCACCACCTCCTTTCATTAAGTAGTCTTTACCTGATCTATCTATTAAAATGTCATTGCCTTCATAACCTTTAGAGCTGGAGTTACTTATAACATTAGTAGAAGGGATAATAGGGGTAGTAATTTTAACAATATCGTTATTAAATGAGAAGTCTGTAATTGTATCAATACCACCACCTGAGTAATCCAAAACAAAAGTATCTCTACCACTACCACCAGTGAGAATGTCATTACCACCTCCTCCCACTAAGTAGTCTTTACCCGACCCACCTATTAGAGTGTCATCCCCTTCATCGCCGTTTATTTGCTCGTTTGCTTGAATCGCAGTTAGATAGTCGTTTCCAGGGGTGCCTTGAATTGCCACGTTCTTTACTCCCGAAGAAATTAGTGTTTCCACTGATAATTTTAACCAGCAATGAGCATTGCAGATGAGATTGGTTAAGAAACAAAATAAGGCGATCGCACCTAGAACATCAATTTCGTAATCAAAGCGCGAATCCCTCGTTTTATACACAGTAAAAGGGGAGTTTGGCTGCCTCCAACATTAGTAGAAAACTCTGCTGGGGAGCTAGATTTTTTATTTATCAATATTATTAATCGAAGCCACTACAACAGTTGTATTCCAGCCAAGGTTACGAGGTAGCAAGCCTAGCTGCTGATCCAAATAACATAAAGCACCAAGACTTGCAAAAAATAAATTATCCAAAATATTTTTAGATTTATAGGGGCGCAAGACCTTGCGCCCCGGAGATGGAATGTTTTTTTAACTGTAAGTTCTTAAAGTGAAACGGTATAACCTGGTTATTTAGAAACAAGAAGCAGGAGTAAGCCAGGAACTATGAGGCAAAGCTGTAGGCACATCAGCCGTGAGTACAACTTCACCTTTAGCATTTCTCACCCACCCTTGTGCTTCTACAATCGTTGCTGGACTAGAGCTATTTGCCTGAGTTGAAACACTTGTACTAAAGCGGTTTTCACTCTTTGGATTGAGACTTACCAAATCTACTTGAACTACATCAGGAGTAAGGGGTTCGGTTCTAGGGTTGGGTGGTAAGCCACCGCGTCCGGTGATTGTAAAACTACTTTGATTTTGTGCTGTACGTGCTTGACAGACTTGTGAGACTTGAGTATCGACTGGCACGACTGGTAAGTTGATTAATCCTCGATAGGGATCAACATTGAGGGTATTAATATCTACAATGCCACTTAAATCAGGTCTTGTTTGGGAAATTGCTGTAATATCATTTGTATGAAGTCGACGCGGATCTAAATCCGTAGGGCGCAACCTTTTAAGGTCTTCGCTTGTTAGTGGTGCAATTCCAAAAATCTTAGTAGCGTTGATTTTAACTATTCCCCCATTACCATTGTAGGCATTGGCGGTGATGTCGCTGTTTTCATTTGGTTTGGCGACGATAAAGCCATTAGGAGCATCGATAGTGATATTACCGCCATTTCCACCTTGTTGATTAGTGCCTGCGGTAGCAGATATTTGGCTATTGCCGCTTAGTAACAATAAATCTAGGTCGTAGAGTGTAATATCACCGCCATTACCAGATGCGGTTTCAGCAGTGATTTCCCCTTGATTCTCTAAGCGAATGAAAGGAGATTGTACCTGAAGCTTGCCTGCACTCCCTGACCCTTGAGAGCGAACAAACAAGCCACTGTTAAGAGACTCATCCTCAACAAGACCCCCACTACTTGGGACAAACCGTTTGAAGGTAGCACTGCCAGATATAGTCACCTTCTCAGTAGCATTAATCGTGATATCACCTGCAAACCCACTACTGCCTTTAAAAGCATTGGCAAGGATTTGTCCACCATTAACCGCTTCCAAAGTTTTCACATTTACTGTGATATTGCCAGCATTTCCCTCACCTAGAGTGCGGGCATCTACAACCCCATTGCCTGCTACCCGGAAAGCATTGGTATTAATAGTGATGTTTCCTCCCTGCCTCTCTTTATCGGTACGTGAAAATAATCCACTTGCCGTTGCATCTGTGCCAACTCCAAAAACATTAACACCTTCAGTTGCATCAACCCTTATATCTCCACCTTTTCCTTGGCCCAAAGAACCAGTAACTATCTGTGCGCCATTTCCCACAATTAACTGCCTAGTCTTAATCGTCAAATTACCAGCATCTCCAACATTTGTTGTTTGAGTAGATAAAAAACTAGGGATTTGCTGCCCATCGGATGATATTCCTGTTCCTTGTAATTCCACCAAATCGCTAGAAGCCACAAATAAACTTCCTCCTTGCCCCTTGCCTAGAGTAGAAGTTAATACTTGTGATCCATCCTGGACACTCAAGCGTCTAGTATCAATTGCTAAGTTTCCAGCATTTCCAGCACCGAAAGTTAGAGTGAACAAGCCGCTACCAACACCAATAACTTCCACCAAATCGGTGGCGCTTACAGTCAAATTTCCCCCTTGTCCCTCCCCTGAAGTAGAAGTTGATACTCGCGCTCCATTCTTAAAAATTAACCTTGGAGTGGTAATTGTCAAGTTTCCAGCATTTCCAGTACCTTGAGTTTCAGTAAACAAGCCGCTTGTTGTTCCTGCTAGTTCCACAAACTCCGAGGCGCGAACGGTAAGCTCTCCCCCCCGTCCCTTGCTCAACAAATTCGTGCCAGCTCTTATCCTTGACTGATCCCCCTGAATATTCAACTGTCCAGTTTCAATCGTTACATCTCCCCCGGTTCCAGTCGCTTCTGATAAAACATCGGCTGTAATCTGCGAACCCTCAGTGAGAGTCACCGCCTTTGTTGTGTGGATAAGCACCTCTCCACTAGCCTCTGCGCCTTGTGTGTCCGCATAAATCAATGAGCCTTGAGTTAAAGCCAAATTATTGCTCTGAATCTGAACATCACCACCGCCAGCACCGCTAACATCAACATACGCTCCGTCTTCCAGCCGAATATCGCCAAAATTATTTACAGAGGCGTACCCTAATACCCAATCGTTATCTTTCTGGTTCAAGCTCACTTCTGCAACACCAGCCACACTACCTAGCTCAACCCGTCCTCCTGGAACTGCCAAATTCGGTTGTCGTGGTTCTAAAGCTGCTCGTTCACCTCCCTGCAACGTCACATTACCACCCACGAGTGTTAAAGTTTTATCAGGTTGCACTTTTAGGTCAGATCCTTCTACACGAATCTCTCCTGCTGCTCCCTCAAATTGCAAACCAATGGGAACACTTACTGTTAGCAGAGGTGTGGTTTGGGGAGGAAACGCGCTAAACAGAGCGCCATCTGCAAATTTGAGGCGGTTTGCTGTAGTTGCGATGAAAGAACCCTTGATGTCCAATTGGGCATTAGTCCCAAAAATAATTCCATTGGGATTGAGAAAAAACAAGTTAGCAGAGCCATTGGCTTTAATGGAACCGTTAATTATAGAAGCAGAACCACCCGTGACGCGGCTGATGATATTTTGAATATCTAGAGCGTTGTTGAAGTAAGCCTGACTGCCACCGGGTACAGAAAACTGCTAAAAACTGTGGAAAAGATTACTTCCAGCTTGAGTCCCTCCTTCAATAATTCCGCTATTCTGCTCAAATTTGGAATTATTGGGTAAAGTGCTATCAGGCGTAATTTGAGCAAAGGCGCAATCCCAACCATTGACGTATGCGCCACTAATAGCAAAAAAAATTATTACCCTTAAAAGCCAGCACGAACCGCGTAAGCTTTCAGTCATTTGATGAATTTCCCTTAACGACAGAAATAATCAGGGATTTTTGTGCTGTTTGGACAGTAGAAATTATAAACTTTTGTGAAGAATTGGCACAATTGGCAGAAAAATTTATGCTGCAACTTGGGTTATTAATATAGAGGTGATTTTACCTCTAAGGAGAAATAATCAATTAGGTGATTACAATGCATCATTCCTTGAAAATAAAAATTTTGGATTTAGACCATATTGAATCAATTGTTGAGCAGGACATCACAGATGTGGAGGCTGAAAAAATTGTCGGAGGCTTAATAGGGTCTTCAGAAAAGACTATACATATCCCTCTTCTTACTGCCTGGCTGTTTGTTCAACCCCTAGATTCGCTGAACGAACAGGATAAGCTTGTAACAAATTCCTTGTTAGCGACACCCGTTGTACCCATGATCTTAGATGAAAATACTCAGATGTGATTTAGTGATCGCCACAATAAGCTTTGAAGTACCATTGATATTTGTTGTTTGTTTTCAGAGCATCTCCAGTGCATAAGTTTGTAAGTAACTATGGTAGCTAAACCCAAAAGGTCGGATACTCAAAGACTGTTAATGTAAAATTTACTTTGACAAAATTTATAAATCCTAACGAAAAAGGGTAAGGTGCGATCGCCACCTTACCCTTTCATATTTACAACAAATAGCAGCTAATATCGCTAGCAATAAGTTGGAAATTAATATTTGCAGTTCGTTATCCACAGGCGTGTCATCAGAATCTGGCAATTCTGCTGATGAAGGTAGGCACTCTAATGGATCGTAGTTGAACATAAGCAGTTCTCAATCCCAATTGATAAATATAAACCTGTTTTACCATAGCTTTAGGTAGCTCAGGCTGTACATAATACTTGGTGAGTTCGTTGCCCTTAATTTCGGTAAATCACTATACCTCTTGCATAAATGAGAAATAAAAAGTCTATCTATTAAAGACTAAGTAAGGGTTGTAGTCTACGCTTAGTGGACTTGGGCTATAAGAAAAGAGAATTTATTCTCAGGCGGGATAGGCAGGTGCAACATATACAGCAGTTTTCTTTTGCATGAGGTACAAAGTCACTGGTTTTGAGGCAGGAGGCAGGAGGAAGAATAATTTGATTTGTGAATCCTTGGTTCTGCACCTCATTAGAGTTGTCGGGAAATAGTGACTAAAATCGCTGAAAGGCTTAGGGAGTCTGGGTTTCAATAATTTTGGTCAGAAATCAATAAAAAGCTTGCCACAAGCAGATTTCAAGGATTTTTGAGCTTATTACCCAACAAGTCTATTTAGTTGCAAAGTGCTGTAACTCACCTCAAATGCAGAAACTGTCCTGGCAACATCAGGACTGAAGTGGTTCCTGTTAACTCTGGAGTGGTTCCCGTTAAGTCGGAAGTGACTCCCGTTAAGTCGGAAGTGACTCCCGTTAACTCTGGAGTGGTTCCCGTTAAGTTGGAAGTGGCTCCCGTTAAGTCGGAAGCGGCTCCCGTTAAGTCGGAAGTAACTCCCGTCACAACTGATTTTATGTCCGCTTGATTACTTACTAAACCACAAGAACCCCAAAGAGCCAAAGCTACCCTTCGTCTCCCCTCTACGGTGTACACACAAGTCGAAGTAAACTACGTATCTGCGCTCTGAGTGCAGGAGCCACTGAAAATTCATTTCTTTAGTTTATCTAAAGTCGCATCTAAGTTATCAAATTACCTTTCTAAGATAGAAGCAGCAACTATAAGTTGCCATACACAACTAAAACCCAACTAACAGCTAGTGGCTGCGGAGAACGTAAAAATGGCTAAAGCGCCAGATTCTTTAGATTTATCTACCTACGATGCTACAGACAAATCCTTAGATCGTGATTGTACAACCTTATCGCGTCACGTCTTACAGCAACTTCAGAGTTTTTCGCCAGATGCACAAGATTTAAGTGCGCTGATGAATCGCATCGCCCTTGCAGGCAAACTAGTTGCTCGCCGCATGAGCCGCGCTGGTTTAATGGAAGGCGTTCTCGGGTTTACTGGGGAAGTTAATGTCCAAGGAGAATCCGTCAAAAAGATGGATGTTTATGCCAATGATGTATTTATCTCAGTTTTTAAGCAAAGCGGCTTAGTCTGTCGTCTAGCTTCTGAGGAAATGGAAAAACCCTACTATATCCCGGAAAATTGCCCCATTGGTCGCTATACCCTGCTGTATGACCCAATTGATGGCTCATCTAACACTGATAATAATCTCAGCTTAGGTTCTATTTTTGCTATTCGCCAACAAGAAGGAACTGATAGCGATGGTAAGGCAACTGACCTCCTGACCAACGGACGTAAGCAGCTTGCTGCTGGATACATCCTGTATGGTCCCTGCACGATGCTGGTTTATAGTATAGGTAAGGGCGTTCATTCTTTTGTGCTTGATCCTAGCTTAGGAGAATTTATTCTCACAGAAGAAAATATTCGGATTCCTAACCACGGCTCTGTTTACAGCGTGAACGAGGGGAACTTCTGGCAGTGGGAAGAATCGATTCGAGAATACATCCGCTACGTTCACCGCACAGAAGGCTACAGCGCTCGTTATAGCGGCGCAATGGTGAGCGACATCCACAGAATTTTAGTTCAAGGTGGCGTATTTCTCTACCCAGGCACAATTCAAAACCCAGAAGGGAAATTGCGCTTACTTTATGAAACCGCTCCTCTAGCCTTTTTGATTGAGCAAGCAGGTGGCCGTGCGACTACAGGACTAATGGATATATTGGATGTAGTACCGAAAAAACTACATCAGCGCACACCTTTAATTATTGGTAGCAAAGAAGATGTAGCGAAGGTGGAGTCTTTTATTCAAAACGGACACTAGTGTAAAAAGGCACGGTTTAAAAGAAAACAAAGCTTGTAAATAAAGCTTTTTAAACTTTTTCAATTGATAGTTACTTTTTGCCCTGCTGCACTAGAAGACGGTAACAAGAGGATCAAGGATGCGTCTAGCATTTGGCATTAATTAAAAGTTAATCATGGTGATTTAGGATTGGCAATGCAAAATAGCAGTTCTTGAAGATGTATTAAAGATTATCTCAGCTGGCCGATGCGATAAGTGGTTGGCAACGCCACAATTCAAAAGTAACCATCAATATTTGATGCGTTTTGCCAATTTACTTAGAAACATAACTATACAGGAGTGAAACAAATTAGAGCTATGTCTACCAATCATTTACTAGAAATTAACCAATACGGTCAAAGTATCTGGATGGATAACTTGAGCCGTGACATTATTCAATCAGGCGAACTCAAAGACATGGTTGAAAACCAAGGTATCTCTGGTATTACCTCTAACCCTGCTATCTTTGAAAAAGCGATCGCAGGTAATGTAATTTATGATGCCGATATTGAAGCCGCAGTTCGCGCTAACTTACCCACAGACAAAATTTACGAATCGCTAGTTTTTGCAGATATCCGTTATGCCTGTGATATTTTACGCCCTGTTTATGAAGCCTCGAATAGACTAGATGGTTATGTGAGTATTGAAGTCCCACCAACTATCGCCCATGATACTGAAGCAACAATAACCGAAGCCCGGCGCTATTTCCAAGAGATTGGTCGAGAAAATCTGATGATTAAAATTCCCGGTACAAAACCTGGTTTACCAGCAGTAGAGCAGGTAATAGCCGAAGGGATGAATGTTAATATCACGTTGCTGTTTTCTGTAGAAAGCTACGTAAACACAGCTTGGGCTTATATTCGTGGCTTAGAAAAACGGCTGGCTGAGGGCAAGGACATCAGTAAAATTGCTTCAGTCGCTAGCTTCTTCCTCAGTCGGATTGATAGCAACGTTGACGGCAAAATTGATGCTAAGTTGAAAAAAGGCGTTGATGATATTTCTGTGGAAGCAAAGCTAAGAGCTGTTAAAGGGAAAGTAGCGATCGCTAACGCCAAGATTGCGTACCAAGAATACAAGAAAATTATTGAGAGCGATCGCTGGAAAGCCTTAACAGAAAAAGGGGCTACAGTACAACGGCTACTTTGGGCTAGTACTAGCACCAAAGACCCCCACTACAACGACGTGATGTATATCGAAGAGTTGATTGGGCGAGATACCGTTAACACCGTACCCCCAGCGACCATTAAAGCTTGTGCCGATCATTGTAACGTAAGCGATCGCTTAGAAACAGATGTAGATAATGCTTACACGCTGATCGAAAACCTCAAAGATCCCGACATCAACGTTGATCTTAATGCCGTAATGGATGAACTGTTAGATGAAGGTATTGACAAGTTCATTCAGCCCTTCCAGTCCTTGATGAACTCTTTAGAAGAGAAGATCAAGGTATTGTCACCAGTGTAAGGGCTGGGGAGTGGGGAGTGGGCAGTGGGGAGTAGGGAGTGAGGGAGATGAGGAAGACAAGGGGAATAGCCAATTCCCCATGCCCAATCCCCCATGCCCAATCCCCCATGCCCCATGCTCAATTCTCCATTCCCCATACCTAATCCAAAACCCCTAATCCAAAATCCAAAATTCCTATGGTTAGTCTGCTAGAAAATCCCTTGCGCGTTGGTCTGCAACAACAAGGGATGCCCGAACCCCAGATTATAGTTATCTTTGGCGCTTCTGGTGATCTCACCTGGCGCAAACTAGTGCCAGCACTTTACAAATTGCGGCGAGAACGGCGTATACCGCCAGAAACTACTATTGTCGGCGTAGCACGACGAGAATGGAGCCATGAATACTTCCGTGAACAAATGCAGAAGGGCATGGAAGAGGCACATCCTGATGTCGATTTAGGGGAACTTTGGCAAGACTTCTCTCAAGGTCTGTTCTACAGTCCTGGTGATATAGACAACCCCGAAAGCTACCAGAAACTAAAAACCTTATTGAGTGAATTAGACGAAAAACGGGGCACGCGAGGTAATCGCATGTTCTACCTCTCAGTAGCCCCCTCATTCTTTCCCGAAGCGATTAAGCAGCTAGGAAGCGGCGGGATGCTAGAAGATCCCTACAAACATCGTCTAGTAGTTGAAAAACCCTTTGGTCGGGACTTGGCTTCTGCCCAAAGTCTTAACCAAGTGGTGCAGAAATATTGCAAAGAAAACCAAGTATACCGCATTGACCACTACTTAGGTAAAGAAACAGTCCAGAATTTGCTGGTGTTTCGCTTTGCCAATGCAATTTTTGAACCCTTGTGGAATCGTCAATTTGTTGACCACGTACAAATTACCGTGGCAGAAACCGTGGGAGTGGAAGACCGGGCTGGCTACTATGAAAGTGCCGGCGCACTGCGGGATATGTTGCAAAATCACCTCATGCAACTTTACTGTCTAACGGCGATGGAAGCACCCAACGCAATGGATGCCGATAGCATTCGTACAGAAAAAGTGAAGGTACTCCAAGCTACTCGTTTAGCTGATGTTCACAATCTGTCGCGGTCAGCAGTCCGTGGTCAATACAGTGCTGGCTGGATGAAGGGTCAAGCAGTGCCAGGGTATCGAACAGAACCAGGCGTTGACCCCAACTCCAGCACACCCACCTATGTAGCGATGAAGTTTTTGGTGGATAACTGGCGCTGGAAAGGTGTTCCATTCTACTTGCGGACTGGAAAGCGGATGCCGAAAAAAGTGAGTGAGATTGCCATTCACTTCCGCGAAGTTCCATCTCGGATGTTCCAATCGGCTGCCCAACAGACAAACGCCAATATTTTGACGATGCGGATTCAGCCAAATGAAGGGATTTCCCTGCGTTTTGATGTCAAAATGCCGGGGGCAGAATTCCGCACCCGTTCCGTTGACATGGACTTTAGTTATGGTTCCTTTGGCATCCAAGCAACATCCGATGCCTACGATCGCCTATTCCTTGATTGTATGATGGGTGATCAAACATTATTTACACGGGCGGATGAAGTAGAAGCAGCTTGGCAGGTAGTAACACCAGCCCTTTCCGTTTGGGATGCACCCGCCGATCCTACTACTATTCCTCAGTACGAAGCCGGTACTTGGGAACCAGCAGAAGCAGAACTCTTAATTAACCAGGATGGCCGTCGCTGGCGCAGACTCTAAATATTAGTCATTAGTCATTAGTCACTAGTAAAAACAAATAACGAATGACAAATGACGAATGACAAATGACAAATGACAAATGACAACTCAAAACTACTATGGTTCTCCAAGCTTCTACAATTTTTTCACTCCAGGCACCGAAAGATATTTCGCTTAACGAAATAGATGCCGAACTCAATCAAATTTGGCAAAGTTACGGCATTACTGGCGAGGACGGTGGACTTCCTAGTGCTACTAGGGCAACGACATTTACTTTAGTGGTCTACGAACCAGAAGAAACTCAGTATTTGTTGGCTGCTTTGGGATTTTACAACGGCCCAATTGATGGGATTTTGGGGCCACAGATGGTGGCAGCATTGCGGGAAGTGCAAAAGAAATATAAACTCCCAGAAACTGGAACAGCAACACCAGAAACTCTGACTGTATTACGAGAAGAATTCGCTAAAGGTCAGCGAGGTGGTTCTGGAGGAGAACATCCTGCTGCTGGGTTAAGTAGCGGTAGCCCCAGAATTGCCGATGAAATCGCTCTCCGCAACCCCTGCCGCATCATTGCGCTATTTCCCATTGCTGGTGAAGATGAAGGGGTTAAAGCTCAAGTTTCTGCCTACTGCCCCATCCAAAAGCAATCTTCAAGCACACTTATTTGCTGCGAATACATCACTCTCAGTGGTACTGCTGCTGCTTTAGAACGCATCGGTGGTATGATTCCGGCATTGTTGATTGGCGGCTTGCCGAAGTTTCTCTGGTGGAAGGCAACACCAGACCCTAACAACAGTCTATTTAAGCGCCTAGCAGCAATCTGCAATAATGTTATTGTAGATTCTTGCAACTTTAACGAGCCAGAAAGTGATTTACTACACCTACAAGAGTTGGTAGAAACGGGTGTGCCTTTAGCTGACTTAAACTGGCGTCGCCTCGCATCATGGCAGGAATTGACAGCTGAGGCTTACGACTCACCTAAGCGTCGCGCCGCCCTCAAAGAAATTGACCGCGTTACGATTGATTACGAAAAAGGCAACCCTGCCCAAGCTTTGCTGTTTTTGGGTTGGCTGGCAAGTCGGTTGCAATGGCAGCCAGTTTTTTATGAAAAGGAAAGCGGTGATTACGACATCACTCGCATCCGTTTTATTGCTCAAGAGCAGCGACAAGTAGAAGCAGAGTTAGCAGGAGTTCCAGTTGCTGATGTAGGCGATATTGTTGGTGATTTGATTGCCCTGCGCCTCAGCTCGACAAATTCCCAGGCAGACTGTGGTACAGTTATCTGCTCAGAAACTGGTGGTTGTATGCGGATGGAAACCCACGGTGGCGCTCAATCTGCCGGTCTGTTTCAACAGGTGACTTCACTTTCGGAACAAAAGGCAGAAGCTTTGCTGAGTCAGCAGGTGCAACGCTGGGGCCGCGAGTCACTTTTTGAAGAAAGCCTCGGAGTGACAGCGAATATTTTCAAATCGGCGAATTAATTCAGTCCTAACCCTCTTACCCCCTTCCCGATGCGGGAAGGGGGGAATTTTTTTAATTACTAAAGTGAATGGCAAGGAAAATTTAATTTATAAAATAGTGAAGATTGTTGATTAAAATATTTTGTATCTTTCTTAAAAAGAATTATGGAGTTTGAATTTGATGCTAACAAAAGTGCAACTAATAAAACTAAACATGGCATTGATTTTATTGAAGCACAGAAACTCTCGTGCTGAAGAGGTAAATATTTATGAAAGCTGAAGAATTTGATGCTAAGTTCGATAATGGAGAAGATATTACTGAGTTTATAGACTTATCTAACGCACATCGCCCACGCTATGAGCAAAAAAGAGTTAATATTAACTTTCCCCTTTGGATGATTGAAGCCTTAGAACATGAAGCCAAGCGTTTAGGAGTGACATCTGATTCTATTATTAAATTATGGCTGGCTGAACGTCTTGATAGAAAAATCATTACTGATTAGCATAAAAGCAATGATTTTCATAAAATAAATATTTTTGTTTGACTTTGATTTAATTTAATCTTACTAAGATAGTCGACTATTTAGTTTAACCAATTAACAATTATCCATGTCTGTAATCATTGCTGGAGAACGTAGTGGGGTGGGCAAGACAACAGTTACGCTCACCCTTTTAGCATCTTTACGTCGTCGCGATCGCCTGGTGCAATCTTTCAAGGTAGGCCCAGACTACATTGATCCGATGTTTCATCAACACGTAACTGGTCGTCCTTGTCGCAATTTAGACCCAGTGTTGACTTCCGAAGCCTACGTTCAGCAATGTTTTGCCCGTCATAGTCAACTGAGCGAATATGCCCTAGTAGAAGGGGTGATGGGGTTATTTGATGGAATTGGGCATGGGCAAGAAAAGCAAAAATCAACAGACTTTGCGAGTACAGCACACATCGCACGGCTTTTAGATTTACCTGTGGTGTTGGTGATTGATTGTAGTCGTTTATCTGGTTCTGTCGCTGCGATCGCTCACGGCTATCAATCTTTTGATCCCCGAATTAAAATAGCTGGGGTAGTATTAAATCGCGTAGGGAGCGATCGCCATCTCTCTCTACTAAAAGATTCTCTACAACCCTTGCAATTACCGATTCTCGGCGTACTGCGCCGTCAAGATAACATCACAATTCCCGATCGCCATTTGGGTTTAGTACCTACAGCAGAACTTCCCGAACTCAATGCTTTAATTAATCGCCTCGCTGATTTAGGAGATACCTGTTTCGATTGGCAACACTTATTACCTTTATTAAAATCAAAACCACTTCCCACCTTTGTCCCATCCTCTTTATCCACCTCATTCCCAGTTAGGATTGCAATAGCCCGCGATCGCGCTTTTAATTTTTACTACCAAGACAATCTCGATTTGCTGCAACAACTTGGCGCAGAACTGGTTTTCTGGAGTCCTTTAGAAGATGCTGCAATACCAAAAGATGTGCAGGGAATGTATTTTGGCGGTGGTTTCCCGGAAGTTTTTGCCCAGCAACTAGCAGAAAATACCAGCGTTCGTGATGCAGTGAAAACAGCAATTCTTAGAGGAATGCCGACAGTTGCCGAATGCGGAGGATTGATGTATTTATGTGAGCAAATCATCAATTTTGAGGGTAAATCTTGGTCGATGGCAGGAGTTTTACCGACATCTGCTGTAATGGGTGGGCGTTTAACTTTGGGCTATCGTCGTGCAGTAGCTTTGCAAGATAATTTGTTAGTGAAGGCAGGTACAACTGTTTATGGACATGAGTTTCATCGTTCCCATTTAACCTTAACTCCCACTCAGCCCCTATTTGAAACTTCTCGCTACGATTGCGACGAAAATATGGGATGTGAAGGATGGGGTTTACCTGCAAATGTTCATGCTTCTTATGTTCATTTACACTGGGGAGAAAGTAGAGAAATTCCCCAACAGTTTCTTAAAAAATGTCGGAAATTAGCGTCTATAGAAACGTAGATTTAAATATGCCTAGAACCCAGTAGGGTGAATTAAAAACTATCAAAACCTGAGTTCGGGATAATGCGACAGATGGGTAGGGGCACAACATTGTTGTGCCCTTACAAATAATTGATGTGTCGCAAACATTATTTGAATCAAGTGAAACAATATTGGAGTGATGCGTTTCCCAGTTATCAAAGATTTATAGAGTGGATACCATCAACATTGATACCTTTATGCGTGTATCTGAAGCATTATTTTGGAACTTGTACGGGTATCGGTTTTATCGATTCAACGTGCTTGAAAGTCTGCTATAATCGACGAATTTCGCGCCACCCTTGTGTTCAAAGGTTTAGCCAATCGTGGCAAAATTTCCGTGGATTGGTTTTTTGGTTTCAAGTTGCATCTTGTCGTCAATGAATTTGGTCAACTCTTCAATGTGATTCTAACTTCCGGTAATATTGATGATCGTCAGCCCGTAGAGGATTTGCTGAGTAGTCTGTCTGGCAAAATCTTCGCTGGCTGATAAAGGTTCGGTAAGAGCGATGCCTACGGCGGCAAGCTACGCAAAGCTTGTGAGAAATCCGGGTGTTACGTATAATGAAAAATAAGAAAAGAACAGTAAAAATACTGTATATTTCTTGTCTAGCACAGTTTAGCCTAAAGCAAAGATATTTTGAGCCAGCAAATAAGACAAATAGTAATTAAAATTACCAGAATTAATTGCAGGCCAAATAAAAAAGTGAACATTGATTTCAATAGGAGCCAATAATGATTCGGGAAACAAACAATCACTCTATGCAACAAGAAAGCAATAGCTCAAAATTAAGTGAGGATGTCTCTGCTAGAAGCTCATTTCATCCTCCAAATATTAAGTCAGCAATTGATTGGGAAAAACCAGATTTTGATGAACTTGACTTGTGTATGGAAATTACCACATACATTCTCAATGAGCAATAATTGTAGATACTAAGTTTAATTGCTGAATTAAAACCTCTACCTGCTTTCTGTTTTTATGTTCCTAAAAATTCTTGGTACTGCCGCAGGTGGTGGTTTTCCCCAATGGAATTGTAACTGTCCCAATTGCCAAGCAGTCCGCACAAATTGTGTAGGTGTAAATTGGCTGAACCAGTCATCAATTGCAGTGAGGAAAAACAATCAGCCCTGGTTTTTGGTCAATGCCTCTCCAGATGTACGTCCGCAGTTGGAGAAATTGCGGGAAGGACAACCGTCTACAATTCGGTCAAGCCCGATCGCAGGTGTCTTGTTAACTGATGCAGAGATTGACCATACCACTGGCCTCATTATCCTTAGAGAATCTACAGAAAAGCTGCGCGTCTACGGTACAGAAACAGTACGTAAGGCTCTGACAGAGGGTTATCCCCTGCTATCTACGTTAGCAAGCTATTGTGGTGTGGAATGGTCTGTACTTGAACCTCATGTACCTATAAACTTGGGGTTGAATGGAGCAGATGGTTTGGAAGTGGAAGTATTTCCATTAGCAGCCAAACCACCAAAATATATGCGCCACCAGACAAATTTAGATGGAATTTGGGTTATAGGTTTGACATTTCGCGATCGCACAACTGGCAAAGTTGCTACTTATGCTCCCGGTTTAGCTGAACTTGACGAAAAAATCTTAGAGCGGTTTGAGTCTAGTGACTGCATTTTAGTAGATGGCACTTGCTGGGAAAATGATGAGTTGTTGGCTTTAGGAATATCCAAGTTGCAAGCCCGAGATATGGGACACTTACCCCTTAACACTAGTTTAAAAAGCCTTGCTAATCTGAGCCGTCCTCGTAAAATTCTGGTTCACATCAACAACACTAACCCAATTCTTTTACCTGATTCAGAGGAGCGCAAAATTGTTGAAGCCGCAGGAATAGAAGTTGGTTACGATGGTCTGACCATCGAATTGTAATTTTGGCGTTGCTGAAATTAAGGGATGATTTAGCAACTGATAAAATTCTCCCCCTGCTCCCCTGCTTCCCCTGCCCCCCCTGCCTACCTAAATTCATCCCCCTGTTCTGCAACACCGTAATTTCGAGGTGCAAAAAAAAGCGTGTTGGAATTAGTTAAAGAACCTCTCCCGTGGACTCAGACAGAACTAGAGGCGGTATTGCGATCGCAACATCGCCGCTATCATCATCTGCATCCATTTCATACAAGAATGAACAGTGGTGATTTAACGCCAACAGAAGTAAGGCGCTGGGTAGCAAATAGATTTTACTATCAAAAAAGTATTCCCCTTAAAGATGCTGCTATCTTGTCAAACTGCCCTGATTTAGAAGTGCGGCGGGAATGGATTCAACGCATCATTGATCATGACGGTCAAGGTGAGGGCGAAGGTGGTATTGAGGCATGGTTAAAACTCGGTAAAGCTGTAGGATTGTCTCGTCAAGAACTCTTAGAAGACCAGCACGTACTGCCAGGAGTTCAATATGCAGTGGATGCCTACGTTAACTTTTGTCGCACTCGACCCTGGATTGAAGCAGTGGCTGCATCACTGACTGAACTGTTTGGCCCAGATGCAATTCGAGTCCGCTTAGTTGCATTAGAACAGCATTACCCGTGGATCGATCCTGCTGGATTTGACTACTTCCGGGCCCGTCTTCACCAAGCACCAAGAGATGCTCAATATGCCCTAAAGCAAGTCCTCAAACACTGTCGGACTCGTGATTCTCAAGAGAAAGCAGTACAGGCTTTAGTATTCAAGTGCAATTTATTGTGGAGCCAGTTAGAGGCGATTGAACAGGGCGATACTAGACCTCAAGAAGGGCATAGAGAATAAACCAATTCGCAATTCGCAATTCGCAATGACGCTCCTACGTCGCTAACGCTGCGCTAACGCAATTACGTTTTATCACAGGGTTTTAACCCCGTGACAAAACTTTTCGCCTTCAAAGGCGTTAGCGTAGCGGGACGAAGTTCGGTTTTAGACCCGATTGTTTTGATAAAATAAATAGGGGCATCAGCATTGGGTTCTGATTTTGCTAATTACGAATTACGTTAGCGTAGCGGTAGCGTTCGCGCAGCGTCTCGTAGAGAGGAACGAGCGTCATTACGAATTAAATGAGTACTATAGAAAATCATGCCCAACCGCGCCTAGTTCGTGGTGTGCGTTTACGCTGGGATAACCTGAGAAAACAGCATTGGCTCCTGGTTCCAGAAGGGGCACTAAAATTAAACTCCACAGCAGCAGCAATTCTAGCACTTTGTAACGGTGAGCGAACTCTGAATGCGATCGCAGTGGAGTTGGAGAAAGAGTACGAAGGCGAAAATATGCTAGAGGACGTGCGCCATCTGCTCTCTCGAATTAGTCAACGAGGACTATTAATTGTAGAAGGCAACAGCCAGGAGGCAGAAGTTAGTTTAGGAACTGACAAATAAAAAAATATCCAACTATCTCTTGTGGGGTAAGCGTCTTGCCATTAATGTCAAGTTAAGGCAGAAGCCCAAATGTCAAAGGTATGTTCATCGAATTCGGGCAGTCGTTTATTGAATTCGGGCAGTCGTTTATTGAATTCGGGCAGCCGTTTATTAAATTCGGGCAGTCGTTTATTATTTTTATTAAATTTTAATTTTATGACAATTGATAGACCTTTAAGCTTAATAGCAGAATTAACATATCGCTGCCCACTGCGTTGTCCGTACTGCTCCAACCCGCTTAATTATGGCGATAACGAGTATCGTCAAGAGCTTTCCACCGAGGATTGGTTGCGAGTGATTCAGCAAGCCTCGGACTTGGGTGTGTTGCAGCTTGGCTTGACCGGCGGCGAACCACTGCTACGAAAAGATATAGAATTACTTGTGGCAGCAGCAGCCAAAGCCGAACTATATACTACTTTGATTACTGCCGCTACACTGTTAACTCCAGAACGAGCTACACAGCTGCGTGATGCCGGACTCGATCACGTACAAATTAGTATCCAAGATAGTCGTGCTGCTGAGTCAGACTATATTGCTGGAACTCCCTCTTTTAAGCAAAAACTAGAGGCAGCAAGATTAGTAAAAGCTTTGGGTTTTCCGTTGACACTTAATTTTGTTCTGCATCGGCAAAACCTAGACAGGATTGATGAGATTTTAGAGCTGTGTGAGGTTTTAAAAGCAGACCGAGTTGAATTAGCGAACACTCAGTATTATGGCTGGGCATATCACAACCGTACTGTTTTACTACCCACCCGCCAGCAGTTAGAACGAGCAGATGCCGCAGTGGCATTAGCTAGAAAGCGCAATATCTGCCCAATGGGCATCTTATATGTGCTTCCAGACTATTATGAAGATTATCCCAAACCATGTATGGGTGGCTGGGGTCATCGAGCTTTAGTGATCGCTCCCAATGGCGATGTGTTACCTTGCCAAGCCGCCAGTTCAATTCCAGAACTAGAATTTGCTAACGTTCGTAACCATTCACTAGATTGGATTTGGTTTGAATCATCTGCTTTTAATCGCTTCCGGGGGACAGAATGGATGCCTGAACCTTGCCAAAGTTGCGATCGCCGCCATCTTGATTTTGGTGGTTGCCGTTGTCAAGCGTTACTTCTAACGAACAATGCTGCTGCGACTGATCCTGTCTGTCATCTGTCATCACACCATCACCTAATTACTACAGTTACAAAGCAGGCAAATCAGGAAAACTTGGATTCACCCCTACCTTTGGTTTATCGCTCCATGCAAATGTAATGGGCTTTACAAAGAAAGGCAGAGGGCAGAGGGCAGAAGGAAAGAAGTACTAATAAAAACTTTAGTTGTGGGTTATTGCCCACTAGTATAAAAAGATTTGTGTCGATAGCGCAGCGTATACCCTTCTCTACGAGAGGCTGCGCCCTAAGCGTAGCCATGCCGCAGGCTTTACGGGATGCTTCGCTTAGAGCGAGTCATGGAGCGTCGCGGAAAGTGCCACAAGACACAAGGTGTCCTTATTTCAATCCCACGTTTAAAAACGTGGGTTCCCTTCTGCCTTCTGCCTTCTGAATTTCGACTGTTCAAGATTGACTGGATTATTAACTCCGCAAAGAAGTCACATTCATATCATCATTCAACTTCCGAATCAGACGGGATAACTCACGAATGATATTCACCGCAATTTCAGGAGTTTCTTCGATCGCATCATAAAGTTGCTCTTGCGTCAGTTCTAAAAATTCGCAAGGTTCCAAAGTCGTTGCGCTAGCGGAACGAGGTTGAGTATCAAATACTGCCATCTCACCAAAGTATTTTCCCTGTTCCACCTCTGCAAGTTGTTTATTGCCGATGTGAACCTTAACTTTTCCTGACACAACAATATAGAGCGATCGCCCTTCTTCTCCCTGACGAAAGATGGTGTAATTAGCCGGAAATGACAATTCATTCATTACTGAAGTGAGCCGCACAATAAAATCATCCCGCAATTCCTTAAAAATTGGGACTCGCCGGACAAATAATAAACGGTCAACACTGGTTAGCATAATTACAACTTAAACATTAAGTATTACTTTCAGGAGGCAGAAGGTCGTTCGCGCAGCGTGTCGTAGACAAGGCAGGAGGCAGGAGGAACCCACGTTTAAAAACATGGGATTGAAGAAACAAGGACGCTTTGTATCTTGCGCTACGCGTCTCGATACAATTCTTTTTTTAAACTGGGCTTTAGACCCTGAAACTTTAGTTTTTATTAAACTCTTAGCCTTCTGCCTCCTGCCTCCTGCCCTCTGCCTTTCTTGTAAATTTTAAGACTTCAGCTAGAGCGCGATTAGTCATATTAACCGATGTTGAACACTAGCCGCTAAGAATATATCAAACCCAGCAATTTCTATTTAAGGAGGCAGGAGGACGTTCGCGCAGCGTGTCGTAGACAAGGCAGTTCTTGCTGGAGGTAATCCCCATAAATAAATTTAGGGGCTTTAAACCCTTGATTGCTGAGGGCAAAAAAATATATTTTCTTCCTCCTGCCTTCTGCCTTCTGCCCTCTGCCTTTCTTCGGTAATGACATTTTTTAAACCAAGTTATCATAGCTTGCGATCGCAACAATAGTAGATAAAGGCACTTCGGCAAAATACTGTTGCTGAAATTGTTCTTCTCGGACAGCAGCTAAAAATCTTGCCACTGCTGCATCGGCAACGTTTTCTGCACTATCGCTTGGATGCCAGGTAATTTGTAAATAATTATCTTCTCGTTTGACTGTGAACCCGAAAGATTTTAAAGCTTTGATGCCTACAAGTAAGGTTTGGTCACTAATGCCGATTTTCTCTAAAAGTTGGACGCGGGTAACTGGTTGATTAGTGCGGCTAAGATATTTGGCAATTCCAACAAGAGTTAGCCAAATTTGATTGGGAGATTGGTGGTTGGGTTTAGACCAAGCGAGCGCTAATTGTTGCTGATTGTAAAGCGATCGCCGCAACCACACGCGTAAATTATCCCAATTCGTGGGACAATCTTCAAGAATCAATGCTGTTAGTGGGGCGTTGAGCCTGTCTTGACTTGCGTTAGCGTAGCAGGTCGTAGCCTTTTCTGAGTGTTCTTGATTTCGCAAGTCTAAGATGAGTGGTGAATGCTGAGTGCTTAGTGCTGAGTTAACACTTGGACGCACGGCAATTAATCTGATTTCATAACGTTTTTTGAAGGTGTTGTAATCCAATTCTGCTATGCAATCACACCTTCCTAGGGGCAATTCATCTTTGTAGTGTCCCCACCATATACCAGGAAAGGCACTTCTGCCGGAATCATCTCGAATGTCAAACTCGGTTTTAATGTACTGTACCTTTTTCCCTTGCCAATCCTGCTGATTGCGATGCCAAGCATTTTCAAACCAGCAATTTTGAATTAGCAATTTCGGAACAGGATTACCCATTCCACAAGGTTCTAGCAGTTTCAGTTCTAAAAATAACTCTTTCCCTAAGTCTGCTACTGTTACCGTCAAGTCTGCTTGCACGGTTGGCGTTAGAGTTGTACTACCTAAAGATTGCCGTAACTGCTGATTAATCGCTGCTGTAAATAAAGGAATATTCTCCACCAACAAACTCAAACCTGCTGCAAAGGGATGTCCCCCAAAGCGATGTAACAGATGTGCTTGGTCTTTCACCAGTTGGTATAAATCGACAGAATTCACCGAACGGGCGGAACCACGGGCGAGGGGAGGGGATGAGGGGGATGAGGAAGTAAGATTTTCTCCCTCATCTCCCTTATCTCCCCCATCTCTTTCCGTACTTAACAAAATAGTCGGGCGACCTGTTTCTTGTGCTACCTGTCCAGCAACTAAGCCTAATACACCCGCAGGCCATTGGGCATCTTCTAGGACAATGACGCTGGTGGTTGATAAGTCTAATTGAGTAAGTTTCTGTGCTACTTGCGCTTGCACATCTTTTTGCAAAGATTTGCGGCGGGTGTTTGCGAGTTCTGTAACTTCGGCTAGTTCGTTACAACGTTTGGTATCCCGGCTAGTTAATAATTCAACGCAAAAACTTGCATCGCCTTGGATGCGGCTGACGGCGTTAATTCTTGGCCCCAAACCAAAGGAAATATCTGTGGGGCGATCGCCATTTTTTTGGCACAATTCTAATAATCGCCCCACCCCTGGACGGCGACGCGCTGCTGCTGGCTGTTGAAAATCTGCTTGCAGTCGTTGAATTCCCACCTGTGCCAAATAGCGACAATCTCCGCTTAACTGCACTAAGTCGGCAATTAATCCTACTGCTACTAAATCTAATAAATCCTCTAACGGATGTTTTGCAATATTCGGCAGACTTTGATATAATGCTTCAACTAATTTATAAGCAACCGCTACACCAGAAAGATTAAACAGCTGATGTTTCCTTGGCAAATAGCGGGGATTGATAATTGCTGCAACGGGTGGGCGTTCGGCGGGTAAGGTGTGATGGTCTGTAACTATTACATCTATACCTAGTTGTTTAGCATAGATAATTTCTTCAATGTTTGTGCTGCCTGTGTCGCAAGTAACAATTAATTTACAACCTTGTTTTGCTAGGTTATCAATCTCTTGATTATTAAGTCCGTGTGATTCTTTCAGGCGATTGGGAATGTAGTAAATTAACTGAGTATTTTGTTTGAAAAATTGCCCTAATCCATCCCAAAGTACAGATGTGGCGGTAATACCATCAGCATCAAAGTCTCCCCAGATGGCAATTTTTTCTTTGGTATTATATGCTTGTTGCAACCGTGCGATCGCTAAGTGCATTTCTTGCCCAAACTCAAACGGACTCGCTGGTTGATAAGCTTTATGGTTAATAAAAGCTGTTAATTGTTGATGATCCTTAATTCCCCGTTGCCACAACAATTGTGCTGCATACAGTCCACTTGATGCGGGTGTATGCTGTTTCACCGCTTGGATAAACCACTCTGGGGGGTGTTCGGTTGCTGCTATAGTCCACTGCTGTTGTTCTGGCATTGTTAAATCGGAGATTGATCCTCGGTTGTTTGAGATTCGTTCACTAGTGGATTGAGGATTACTTCATTAGCGACGCTATCGGATTTACGAGCGCGAATTGCTGGACGGGATCGCTTGTAACCTGCTCTTTCAGCTTTTTGATGTTCGTAATCAATCAATCTGCCATAATATTCATGCTTGCTTAGATTCATCGACAAGAAAATATGCTGGCGGATATTACCAAAACCTTTACGGTTAAAAAACTTTAATGCTGAAGTATTGGTTGGATCTGTGTCTACCAGCATGAATCGCGCTCCATCTTCAATCATTCGGGCGACCACTTTATCAACCAACTTATCTGCAACTCCCCGACGCTGGAACTTCGGGCTAACTCCTAGCCATAAAATGTAACCATAAGTCCAGGATGCTTTGGTGATGATGGTTCCCAAAATGAATCCTGCTAATTCTCCGTTTGTTTCGGCCACAAGACAGTATTCTGGATCGGTGTTGTAAAGTCCAATTACCTCCCATTCGTCCCAGGTGCGGTATAAATAAGGATATAAATCGCTGGTAAATAACCCTTCTCCCAAGTGGTAAATAGGAGCAATGTCATCAATTCCTAATTCGCGCACATAAATCGCTTCAGTTTCGTCAAAGCTTGACATAAATTTAGAAATTGTAATTTTATAGCCCTATTGGACTTGACAAACATCCTCTAATATATGGGGTTGAGTGAGACTTCTTGAATGTTGTCAAAATTTGGCAATGAGTCTTTCACTGCTTCTTCAGTAGTTTGTGTGCGTGGTTTACCGCCGTAGGCATCGCATCGTTTGGCAAACTGACAATAATCACAGGTTTTGCTACCCTCCACTACTTGAGGAAACTGCTGGTTATTTTGGTAATCTTCTAACCAACGCGTTAACTGACTTAATAGCTGATTAAGTTTGTTTGCTATTTGATTATGTTGAACAGTATTGTAATTAAATTTAATATTTTGCGGCTTCCCCTCAGATTGGACAAACCAGTAAGTCATGGAAATATTTTCTGGTAAATAGTCGCTAGTTTCTGCCAATACATACAGATAAAGCCGTGTTTGCCAGTTGGATTCTAACTTGCGTTTATTGGGTGGTTTCGGATAAGTTTTCCAGTCGAGAATTTGCGCTTGTTGGTTATCTGCAATCAATAAATCATAGACAACCGTTAGCAAATAATCTTGAACTTGCAGAGTGCGGTAGTGTTCACTCTCACGGAAAGTTTGATTATCAGATGCAGACGTTAAAATTTCTGGGGCTGCATCGGCAAAAGCTAGCATCCAGCTTTGCAGTTTAGCATCTGCTTGCAGGAAACTATCAATTGGCAAACCCATTTCTCGCTGCTGCATTAGCAAGTGAAAACGACTACCTAAAGTTTGCCGTTCTTCTTGTTCTGGATTTGAGGGCGAATTGAGTTTTTCTAGATAGGTATGTTGGAATTTACGCGGACAAGCTTCTAGTAAGTTGAGTTGTCCTTGAGACAGGCGCAGTAGTTGAGTAGGAGTTGACAGCATTCTTCTATTTTAGAAGTAAATTCTAGTCTGCAACTCACCGTTGGTAGGCTATCTGTAAAAAACAGATATTTTTTACCGCCTTCACAGATATAGCAGTTTTGGTTTGAATGCAGGGTACAACATTACTTGTACCCCTACGAGTAGTCTGTATTATATACAATTGAGAACTGTTATGGCTCTCATGTCTGCTATTTCAACTGTTAACTCCAAGACTCAATAATCATGGCGATCGCAAATAGACAGACTAAGGAAATTGCTATCCTTGCAACCCATATCCAGAGAATTTCGGATAAAAGTATCCCAACTATCATGTCAGCCCTAAAAGTCTGAGACACAACAAAGGCCACTGCAACGCCTAGCAGCGCTAGCAGAAAATACTTAAGTCCTTGGCAAAACCATCTGAACAGCAAATTATCGTTGTCTTTAAGACTGGGTTTCATAGTTTTTTTCCTGTTTTGAAAGTTCAATCTAGGTAGCAGGTAGTGCTTCCCCGACCACACTAAGGAAACAGCTAATACCCACAGCGTTGCTCCCACCAAGTCAAGCTAAACAACAGTCCTACTCAAGAGTTACAGTTGGAATGCTGCGGAATGTGGGCTTGATATTTGCAGATAATGAAAAATTAAGCTCCTTGAATTAATTGCCAAGGCAATCTTGATATTAAAATTAGGCGCTCAATGCCCGTAATCGCACATAATACACACTACGCGCATTGAACCCTCGCAATTCTCCTTTTTAAGAATCGAGGTTTTCTGCCTTTACTTATTACTCACAGGACTTACGCAAAATTATGAAATAAACCTATAGGAATCATATTTGATTTCTGAAAAATACTACGAGATAATACGGAGGTGTGTATCTGTCTAACAGCGAACAATGATAAACCAGCATATACAATCCGCG